>JBBQMQ010000562.1:0-1577 GCA_038329115.1 Bacteroidales bacterium | reverse complement strand
CAAAAGAAGCAAGAATTCAGGTAATTCTGGAATGCACAGAGCATAAAGAAAGCGGTATGCCCGGAACATCGCGTTATATTACTATGAAAAATAGAAAGAACACGCCGGCTCGTATGGAATTGAAAAAATACAATCCCATTTTAAAGAAATATACAGTTCATAAAGAAATTAAATAAGATCTGAATCATGGCTAAGAAAACGGTTGCATCTATCCAAAAAGGAGAAGGACGTGCTTTTGCAAAGGTTATCAAAATGGTGAAATCACCTAAAACCGGAGCGTATACTTTTCAGGAAGAAATAGTTCATAACGATAAAGTGAAAGATTATTTTACTAAATAATTTCATTTCGTTCAAATAATTAGAAAGAATCCTCTCATTAAATAAAATGAGGGGATTTTTTTTGCCGTTAGCTCAAAAAAAAGACTTAATTTTGTGTGCAGATTTGTAATGCGTTAATTATGAATTATAAATTATTAATTTTGAATTGAAAGATGGGTTTATTTAATCTCTTTAATAAGGAAAAAAAGGAAACACTCGATCAGGGTTTATCGAAAACCAAGGAAAGCGTTTTTTCGAAGTTGACACGTGCTGTTGCAGGAAAATCGAAGGTTGACGAAGAAGTGCTTGATAACCTGGAAGAAGTTTTGATAACTTCGGATGTGGGCGTCGAAACTACATTGCGTATTATCGAACGGATTGAAAAACGGGTTGCTCAGGATAAATATGTAAATACAACTGAGTTAAATGTAATTTTAAAGAATGAAATTGCATCGTTGCTGGCTGAAAATAATTCAGATTCACCGGTTGATTTTGACGCTGTATTACCACAAAAACCTTATGTAATCATGGTTGTGGGTGTGAATGGAGTTGGAAAAACAACTACAATTGGTAAACTGGCTTATCAGTTTACAAAGGCAGGCAAGAAAGTATATCTTGGTGCGGCTGATACTTTTCGAGCTGCTGCTGTCGAACAATTGGTTATTTGGGGTGAACGGGCAGGAGTGCCGGTTATTAAACAAAAAATGGGTTCAGATCCTGCTTCGGTTGCATTCGATGCTATTTCATCGGCAAAGGCGAACAATGCTGATGTGGTAATTATTGATACTGCCGGTCGGTTGCATAATAAAATAAATTTGATGAACGAGTTGACCAAAATCAAGAATGTAATGCAAAAGGTAGTGCCAGATGCTCCACATGAAGTGTTACTTGTTTTGGATGGTTCTACAGGTCAGAATGCATTTGAGCAAGCAAAACAATTTACCAAAGCAACTGATGTGACCGCATTGGCAATAACGAAGCTTGATGGAACTGCCAAAGGTGGCGTGGTGATTGGAATTTCCGATCAGTTTAAAATTCCTGTGAAATATATTGGTTTGGGTGAAGGAATGGAGCATTTGCAGGTTTTTGACCGGAATGAGTTCGTGGCATCGTTGTTTGAATAAGAAGTGATGAAAAAAGGAACTGTTGATGTAATAACACTTGGTTGTTCAAAAAATCTGGTTGATTCGGAGCAGTTAATGCGTCAGTTTGATGCACTTGGCTATAAAGTCAGGCATGATGCCGAAAATCCTGATGGT
>JBBQMQ010000561.1:0-1580 GCA_038329115.1 Bacteroidales bacterium | reverse complement strand
TACCGATTGCAGAAATAATTCAGTCCAATGTCGACTTCGTCTAATTGTACTGTTTATTTCTTCCGTTTCACGGAATGTACCATATGCATCGGCATTATACCAAAGATGACTTTGGGCTGAAATAAAAGTTCATTTGGTATTTTCTGGTTCAGAATTCTAAGCCCTGGCTGATGATATGAAAGAACGGGGACTTTACTTCATGTAAAGTCCCCGTTGCTAATAAGATATATTTCGATAAATTAAATGCTGATTTTCAAAGAATCACTTGTTCCTTTTGCACGAACAATATAAACTCCTTTTTGAAAGTTTGCAGTAGAAATTGCAGTTCTTGAACCGGCTACTTTTTTGCCAAGTATGTTGAAAACTTCAATATCCAAACCGTTTTTGTTTGTAATTTCGGTTCCGTTAAAAGTTATTCCTTTGTCGGCAAGAACAGAATTAACACCTGCCACAACGTAATTTGTAGCTGATAAATAATAAAGATTTATAGATTGATTACAAAACAAATATATTTTAGTAGCTGGTCCTGTGTAATTTACTGTTGCATCGTTTAATGGAGGTGTTCCTGATGGAAGTCCGGGAAAACTCATCGTTCCAATCAAATTTACACCATCAGTTACGAAAATTTTTCTACTAGAAGTGTTTGAGCCAGTAATTCCAATAGCATAGATAACACTGTTTCCAGACACATTAAATGCAACATATCTCTGTGTAGGAGTAAAATAGGATACTCCGGAAACGGTTGGGGCTACATCGGCATCAGTTGCACCAGGATAACCTGCTCCATTAAATTTAAATCTATTTGCAAATGTAAATGTTGTAAAAGTCTTAACAGAAGCTTCGACTTGACCCATATTAACATTAGGTACTGCTGGAGGCGTTGCTACAGGACCAGCGAGTTGTAACCCATCTTTAGAAACAGGCCAAACTGGATTTCCAGCACTGCCATCTCCATTGCCAATTCCTGCTGAAATAGGCCAGTTAGTTGCATCGGTTCCAAAGTTCCAAATTTTTTGAGCATTTGATGCAAAAATAGCCATAAATGCTACCGCGATAATAAGTAATGTTTTTTTCATGATGTTTGTTTTTATTTGTTATTTGATTTGTAAATAAATAATGTTGCAAATATAAGGTGTCTGGATTAGATGTGTGTGGATAATTTAATTAAATCTGTGTATTTTTCGACTGAATGTGGAATAATTAGTAGAAAAGTTGTTGCTTTGCTCACTCAAATCTGTATTTTTGTACTTCTCAATTGCCATATCCAATCTGATAATGCACTGTATAATACTATCATTTAAACAATTGAGTTTGTTGATTGTTCACCTGTAGTCTCTTCAAAATCGTATGAAAAAAATCATTCAACTCTTTGTGTTATTATTGTTTGCAATAGCGGCAAGTGCACAATACCACTTCTCATTCTCGCACTTTACCTCCGATAATGGTTTATCGCAAAACAGCATAACCGCCATGATGAAAGACCGGAAAGGGTATGTCTGGTTCGGAACACGGGATGGTTTGAATAAATTTGACGGGTATAATTTTACGACATACAATGCCAAACCTGACAAATTTATTCA
>JBBQMQ010000560.1:0-1596 GCA_038329115.1 Bacteroidales bacterium | reverse complement strand
TGATTTTAACTGTAGCTGAATTGTTTCTTAGTCCTATCGGAATATCATTTGTGTCGAAAGTTGCTCCTCCTAAATATAAAGGTTTAGCGCAGGGTGGTTGGCTTGGGGCAACAGCTTTCGGTAACCTTGCAGCAGGTTTGATTGGCATCCTTTGGGACAAAATTGAATTGTGGCAGTTCTTCACTATTTTAGTGGTGATGTGTTTGTTATCTGCAACTTTCATCTTCAGTATTTTGAAACGCCTTGAAGCTGCAACGGGGAATAAATAAATCTCCTTATGCGACGGACATCCAATTGTTAACTTGAGAAAGTTACAAGTTAGATCTTAAAATACCTCTATATTGAAGCCGGACCCCTAAAAAGTCCGGCTTTTTTCATTCTCAACTTTAAAATTACTTCACTAAAGTCTGCCAATTCCTTATTAAAATTTGATCAGTTATTTATATAATCAAATTTAAATTTATTATAATTGCAGAACTTACTGACATTAGTTCTTTCAAACAGAATAAATTCAGATTGAAAGACCTAAAGTCTGTGATAAAAAAAGATTTTTAATTAATATTTTAAAATATTAAAAATGACACTTGCAAAAGATTCACAACCAACATTATGGGAATATGAAACATTCCTGAATCTACATTATAAAACAGAAGACAAAGAGAGGGTTTACGACAAGTTTTTGTACCTGACGAATTCGTCACGTGAAAAGCCGATGAGGATAGACCGTTTCGAGATCGCGGTAAGAACAAACACAATAGGAACGATACTTCGGAAATACGACTTTGAGTCATTTCAAGAGAGCTTTGAAAAAGATAAAATCCCATTTATCAAACCATTGGTTTAATATTATTTGCTTACTTCGAATTTTTCAGGAAATTTAACTCAACTCAAAGTATAGCCGGCATTTCAAAATCGGGAAATCCCTGTAACTTGTTTCGTGGTTGTTAAACTCTATCTTTGCGCGGTAAATAAAAGCACGATGACAAAAAAAGAAGCCATAGCTATTCTGCATTCTCAAACCACTGGAGTCCCTTTTGAAGCACTCGAGTTTTTAATGAATCTTCCTTATGATGAAGATATTGAAAACAAAATTATCTTTCATTTGGATAACGCATACAATGAGCGGATTTCGATGCTGAACAAAAGTTTGCCGAATCTGCCATTGTGGTACGCCATTCTTGCCGAGGTGCATTCTTCGCTAAAAATGGTTCCATCCGTCATCAATCTATTTACAACTTCCGATTCGCCGGACTGGGATCTTTTGGATGAACAAGGTTTGTTTTTGGTTGGAATGCTTTCAGAACGGTACCCTGAAACCATTGCTTCATTTCTTGATGCCATCGAAAAACAGGTATCCATCAAAAGCAATGCACCGTATCTTTTTCTCTACGATTGCATCTACTTTGCCAAAGATGAAATTCATGGTGAACAGATTTCCAGGTTGTTGAGTAATCCTGACACGGGATGGAAACCCTTACTGGCTGTACATGTGGCCGAGACCCGCTTAAAATCGTGCCGTGAAGAGGTAAAGAAACTTCATGAAGATTTTGCTCAATTTACACAAAAGGGGACGAATGAAAACCTGATCAGGGAAGA
>JBBQMQ010000559.1:0-1647 GCA_038329115.1 Bacteroidales bacterium | reverse complement strand
GGTGGGAAAGGCCGCGGACTGGCGTTTATAGATGCTATGATTAAACGGAACGATTCCTTCGAAACGTTCGAAAATACGCAAATTACCATTCCAAAAACGGTAGTGCTTTGTACGGAGAATTTTTCGGAATTTATGGAAATAAACAAGCTTTATCCGATTGCATTGTCTGATTTGAGTGATGAAGAAATACTCAGTCATTTTCTGAAAGCCAGAGTTCCACAGCATATTTTAGCCGATTTACACGCTTTTCTGGGGGCAATAAGTTCACCGATTGCTGTTCGTTCGTCCAGTTTGCTCGAAGACTCACATTATCAACCATTTGCCGGAATTTATACAACGTATATGGTTCCTTACAACCGCGAAAGCAGAACGCACATGCTGGAAATGATAACAGAATCAATTAAAGCGGTTTATGCATCGGTTTTCTATAAGGACAGTAAATCCTACATGACTGCTACGAAGAATGTAATAGATGAAGAAAAAATGGCTATTGTTCTGCAGGAAATATGTGGAAATGCTTATGGAAACCGTTTTTATCCATCATTTTCAGGAGTAGCCCGTTCGTTGAACTATTATCCGATTGGCGCTGAAAAACCGGAAGATGGCATTGTGAATGTAGCCATGGGGCTAGGAAAATATATTATGGATGGTGGAATGAGTTTGCGTTTTTCGTCGGCCTATCCCCAAAATATTCTACAAACAAGTACACGTGATCTGGCTATGCACGAAACTCAAACGTACTTCAACGCATTGGAAATGAATCCCAGTCATTTTATTCCTCAGGTTGATGATGGATTTAATTTGTTGAAAATAAGTGTTTCGGATGCTGAAAAAGATGGAACCTTACGATATCTGGCATCCACCTATAATTTACAGGATGATGTGATTCACGATGGAATTTATGATGGCGGTCGTAAACTTATTACGTTTGCCAATATTCTAAAACATAACGTTTTTCCACTTGCCGAAATTCTAAAAAATGTTTTGCATATAGCTCAGTCCGAAATGGGCAGGCCTATTGAGATTGAATTTGCAGTGAATCTGGATTATTCGCCGAAAAAGCAACATGTGTTTTATTTACTGCAAATTCGCCCAATAGTCGACAGTAAGGAAATGATTAATGAAGATATAGGTGCAATTCCTGAAGAGAATGCCATCATTACCAGTCAAAGCGTGTTGGGTCATGGCATTACGACTGATCTTTTTGATTTGGTTTATGTGAAACCCGAAGCATTTAATGCTGTAAATAACAAGAAGATTGTATTGGAAATTGAAAAAATAAACAAGCAACTGATAAAAGAGAATCGTCATTATGTTTTAATTGGTCCCGGTCGTTGGGGTTCAGCCGATTCGTGGCTTGGAATTCCGGTAAAATGGCCGAATATCAGCAATGCAAGATTGATTGTTGAGTCAGGTTTATCAAATTATCGTGTCGACCCGAGTCAGGGAACACACTTTTTTCAGAACCTTACTTCATTTGGTGTGGCTTATTTTACAATTAATCCTTTTTTGAATGAAGGTGGAACTTACGATACTGATTATTTAAATGCACAACCGGCAATTTATGAATCGGATTACATTCGTCATGTGCGTTTTGAGCAGCCCATCGTTGTGAAAGTGGATGGACGTAAAAACAAGGGAGTGGTA
>JBBQMQ010000558.1:0-1713 GCA_038329115.1 Bacteroidales bacterium | reverse complement strand
TTTAAGGATGGTGGAACTGTGAGTGCCAGTTCGGTATTACTGGCCAACATTTCTGATGACACTGGTGTAAATACTTCCGGTATCGGAATCGGACATGATATCACTGCAATTCTGGACGGAGATGATTCAAATATTTTGAACTTAAATGATTTTTTTCAGTCAGATATGGACAGTTATACCAGTGGAAAGATTGTTTTTCCGTTGACTAAATTATCTGAGGGTGAACATGTATTGAAAATCAAGGTTTGGGATGTTTTTAACAATTCGTCAGAAAAAGAAATCCGGTTCGTCGTGAAAGATGATTTCAGGATCGAAAGTGTCAAAAATTACCCCAATCCCATGCAGGAACAAACCAGTTTCGTATTTACCACCAATCAACCCGACGAAACTTTTGATGTTACGCTGGAAGTATTTCAGACTTCAGGAACGAGGGTTGATATGCTTCAGGCAAAGGTCGGTTCGCAGGGAGTGGAAAGCCAGCCATTAAATTGGAACACTTCATCAAGGTTGGTGAAAATGAAAGCTGGTGTGTATATCTACCGGATGACGGTTACAGCGCCTGACAAAAAGACGAGCAGCGGATCGGGCAGACTGGTTTTTGTGTACCCGTAATGTCGATTGGATTACCCTCATTCAGGACTCCAGACGACGTTTAGAAACGACATCCAGTGTCCTTTTTTTTTGATAATGAAAATTTGAAGTTGGATACTCGTACATTCTTAAAAAACACAAAAAAACGTTTAGCACCTGAAAATGTGAGAATAATGTAATTTATTTTTAGAATTGTGTAACATTCCAAAGGTCAGCAAAATGTAACTTTGAGCTATATTAAAACCATTCAAAGTTATCTCATGGAAGAGCAAAAGAAAATATTCGTTGGATTCGGAAATAAAACCGAAAAGGAAGAATATAAACTCTTGCTTAGCGGAAAGGGATCTAATTAAATGAAGAAAATACTCTCCGTATTATTTGCTTTATTCGTTATCCTTTCGGGAATGCATTTTTCCGTAGCAAATCATTTTTGCGGTGGTAAAGTTGCAGACGTAAAAATCTCATTTTCAGGAGATAAAGCAACTTGTGGTATGGCAGAAGATGAAGAAACCTGCCCTCTTCACGATGGGTTATCTTCAAACTGTTGCCGGAATGAAGTTTCATTATTCGTTGTTGACAATTACAACAGCCCTTCTTCCTTCCAAATAGAGAAGATTCTCAAAAAAATAAACCAGGTATTCTTAATGCCTGTTAATCAGTTATCTAATTTAACAACACCTTCTTTTCAGTCTTATACAGCAGTCGGTCCACCCAACAACATTGCGGCAAACGATGTAAGCTTGCCCAAAATTTGCGTTTTCCTTATTTGATTTTATTGTCATTGAATTTCATTTAGCAGAAAGGTTGTACTAACTTTTTTGCTAAACGAGTATTTTTTTGTTGTATCCTGATACTTCTATACTGATGCTTGATACTATAATTCAATACATTAACACCAAATATTTAAAATCATGAAAATTGATAAACACTTCTTCTGGATGATAAACCTCAAAAAAAGAAAATCATGAACAACATCAACATTAATCGATTTGGATTGGCTTTCGGTTTAACCAGAGCACTCCTTTATCTGGGTTGTGTTATTCTTATCGCCACAGTTAGTCATGAAGGCACCGTAAAATTTTTCAATAGTTTGTTGCACGGATTAGACACTTCTTCCTTCAT
>JBBQMQ010000557.1:0-1874 GCA_038329115.1 Bacteroidales bacterium | reverse complement strand
CCTTTACTTTCAAACGATATGTTGTCTCCAAGTTAACCGGAACTGCTACTTCACTCAGTTTAGTAAAAGTGCCATTTTTTTTAACAAAAAGTTCTAATTTTTTTTCTGTGGAATGTAGACGAACCATATAATAATTGTTCTGATCAGTATATCTTATAACTAATCCACTAGCTGCTCCACCTATACTTGTGTGCATGATAAAATCACTTTCGCAATAACCATCACCAATTACAATATCTTTTGCAAGCAATAAGTTTTCGCCAACTCCAGTTGGTAATTTAAATAAATTGTTACCAGAAATATCTTCTTTAGTCCATATTTCACCTTTTTCTAATTGCCATTTAATTTCATCGTCTTGACTTTCAAAATTACAATTTAATATAGTTATGGTTAATTCTTCAGGGTCAACCCCTAAATTAGGCTTCATGGTTTGTTCAACAATCTTAGTTTCTCCTCCTTCTATCTTGAATTTAGCTTCTGCAATCCTTAAATAACCAGAAGTGTATGGAAGTTTTACATATTCGATTCCTGTACCTGAAAAATCAAATGTTCCTAATTCAACCCAGCCTGATACACCTTCTCTAAAATTTATAGTACGTATATCCATTTTCCCATTATGAAAAATACAATAGGTTTGAATTGTTGCATTTGAGTTCGCCACTTTATAAATAGAAACGCTCACATTGGCAGCTGTATTTATTCCAGGATTCCAAATTGCAAAAGCACTTATATCAGTACTGAAATATGTTTTCAATGTAGGATTATCGCCTTTTAATGAACTTTCGCTCCAATTACCTCCATAAGTGAAGCCTGAAGGCATCATTTTTGCCAAAGATTTTTGGTAATTTTCAAATGTTGTTATATTTACAATTTGATTTGTTATATCGTAGTTAACATTAGAAACAAATGCACTTTTTATTAATTCAATCGGTAACATGACAACATTATTAATTTTATAGATTTCCTTATCTAAATAAATGTAATCACTGATCATTTTGACAATCAATTTCCCTACACCAAACCTAAATGTCGTTATTTGGGATTTTACATTTATTCGTCCTTCATTTGAGTCATCAAGAATAAGTTTCATTGCAGAAAAAACAGGATTGATCGGAAGCAATATTTTCCCATTGTATTCTATCGGTAGTTGACTAGGAAAAATCACCTGTTTTCCATCAACAAAGACCTTAATATTCGAACTTGTTTGTGGTTTTGTAATATCTAAGTTTGGATTTTCTGTCTTGTCCGAAAGTACTATATTATCATCAACGTTTTTCATGCTTTCGAGCGCTACAAGTCGATTTGAAATGAAGACATTGTTTGCTTTTATTTTTTGAGTTAAACCAAATCCTTTCCCATCATTAGGTTCATGCATACAATACCAAAATATTGGACGTTTAATAATCATCGTATCTGCCAAAACCGAATAGCAAGCTATTAAATTATCCCCTTTCTTTTGTTCACTTTCAGCAAACATTGTTCCTAATGCGCTCCAATCTGCCTGTGCATGCCACCCAATTTCAGTTACCCAAATAGGTTTTCTGTTGTATGGCGCAGGAAATTCACCAACTTTTTCCTGAAATGCAACAAATGCTCTTATAACTTCTTCGGGTGTTTTAGCATAAGGATGGAAAGCTGCTTCATCAAAGTATTTGTAGCCTTCTTCCACATTAATTCTATCCATAAAATCGATAAACTTGGTACTATTTAAACCTGCTAGTACCACTTTTGCCTCCGGATCTACAGATTTTATGGCTTCGTAACTATCTTTCAAGAATAAGACATATTTATGTACAGCAATATTAAAAGGAGAGTTCGGGTGATTATTTCGGCAAAAGTGAGCCACCATTTCGGCAAAGTGAGCCACCTGCAAA
>JBBQMQ010000556.1:0-1961 GCA_038329115.1 Bacteroidales bacterium | reverse complement strand
AGTCGTCCGGTTTGGGAAATTTGTAACAGACTACCAATCAACGAATCCATTTTGTTAACATTGGATAAAATGTACGTGAGCGTTTTGGGCATAAGTTCGTCTGTAATTTTATCGAATGCTGCTTTTTTATCGGTATCAATCTGACAGTTTTCAAAAAGAATTTTAATTTCGTTAGATTGTTTTTGCAAACGCTGACTAAAGCCCTGAATGTTTACCAACGGTGACCGTAAATCGTGTGACGCAATGTACAAATAACTTTCGAGCTCTTTGTTTTTTAGCTTAATGTCTTCCTGAGCTGCTTTCAAATCCGTAAAATCATGCGCCATACTCATTACAAGCCGTCTGCCATCGAGTGTTTTTCCAAGGGGTGTAGAACTGAAATACCATGCTCTGTTTTCGCCGGAACTGGTAGTAACATCATATTCTCCTTCATCGCGTTTTTGAGTTAATCCGTATAGTTCTTCTATACCTTCCAAAACCAGTTCTCTCTTAATACCATACGCTTTTTCAGTCCACAAAGACGTTGTTGGAATATCTTCGAGTGTATATCCTGTAATTTTTGTCCATTCGTCGTTTATCAATTCTACCGTCCCGTCTTCGGCATGAAGCATAATGGGGAATGGTCCGTTAACTACTGCTGTTCTGAACCGCTCTTCCGAATCTTTTAGTTTCATCTCCGATATTCTGCGTTCGGTAATATCGGTAAGTACACAATGCGTTTGTTTAAATTCTCCTTCCGGTGTATGACCTATTCTTCCTTCAAAAGCTATAAACACAACGGTTCCATCTTTCCGCACCATTTCAAATTCGCTGTGAATTGAACCCAGTTTTTTGAAAAGCGGGAAGCGTTGCCGGAAACCTTCAGTGAACTTTGGCGTGAGAAAATCGCCAAACCATTTGCCAATAACTTCGTCTTTGGTATAGCCAAGTATTTCGAGCCAGGTTTCGTTCACTTCTACAAAACAACCATCTTCGCTGAGTGATTGATAACCTATTGGCGCTCTTTCGAATAACATTTTAAACCGTTCTTCGCTTTCCAATAAAATATTTTCAGTCAATTTTCGTTCGGTAATATCTTGAGCAGCGCCCCAAAGTCCAATAATTTTATTATCTGTATCTGTCACCGCCTCTCCACGAACCCACATCCATCCATTTGTACCATCTTTTTTCACCGTTTTCAATTCCAATTCATAGGGTATTCCTGTTTGACTTGTTTTTGCTAATGAAGTTGATAATAATTCCCAACTTTCAGGCGTAAACAATTTCATGTGTTCGGTATAAGGAGGTATCGGAAGAGTTGGGTCGAAATCATACATTTTAAATAATTCATCCGTCCAATGCACTTCATTCGTTGCAATATCTAAATACCAACTGCCTAAATGAGCAATAGCCTGCGCTCTATTAAGCTCTTTTTCATTCCTTGCTAAATTATCTTTTGCATTGATAAGATCATCTAAAGCCTGTTTGCGCTGAGTAATATCCCTGAAACTCCACACGCGACCTACACTTTTTCCATTAAAAATCTGAGCTTGCGAATATCGTTCAAAAGTACGACTGTCTTTAAATTCCAGTACATCAAATGAAGTTTCTTCATCGTTGGCATATAGTTCATTAACTTTATCAACAAATTGTTGAGGTTCTTTTAACTGATCCAACACATAAGATAAAAGTTGCTTGTCATCGCCGGTTGAACTGATTAATTCCGGAATTTGCCACAAATCAATAAATTTATGATTGAATTCGGTTATTTTTCCAGCTTTATCCACCACTAAAATGCCATCCACAGTCGATTCGAGTGTTGCAGTTAACAATGAATGGGATTTTTTAAGTTCTATCTCAGCTATTTTTCGTGCGGTAATATCATTAAAACTGACCAAACTGGCAACAACCTGATTTTGATTATCATAAACCGGACTTCCGTAGATTTCAAGTAAAATTCTTGAACCATCCGGACGTTCAAC
>JBBQMQ010000555.1:0-1989 GCA_038329115.1 Bacteroidales bacterium | reverse complement strand
CGACCGGAACAGTTTTACGTTGAGTTCACACGGAAGAATTTGGGTGCCACTTCGGAATGCAGCCGGAGGAGCATATTATGATGTTTCCGAAGCGCACAGTTGTTTGTTTGTAGACGACTCAGCCATGATAATTACCAAAATAGAAGGAAATAAACTTCGGCAACCCGCTAAATTAGTCAGCTGGTTATCCGGTGATAAACTGTCTCAGGCAACAGGCGATGCAACGTATGCCTACTCGTGGGAATGGAGCTGGAGTGCGTTACCTGTCGGAACTGATAACCCGAAGTTGGGAATTGCTGACACCGGAAAGCAACCATGGACAAAGGTAACTGAGAACTTAAATACATTCCGAGTAAATCCTTCTTCCGAAAGTTTTTATAATACTGCTTTTTACGATTTTGCAGCTTGGAATTCACCTGCCGGTTATCGTGAAACTATAATTAAAAGACCTTATAACACCATGCAACGGGTTTACAGAACCGTAAATATGCTGCGCGGCAATCATCCGGCATTGCTCATTGTGGACGATGCTCAAAAAGATAATAAAACGCATAGTTATAAATGGACCATGCAATTAGCCACCGATATTGTATTAGAATCGACCACCGATAAAGGAAACGGAATATACGATGTGGTGTTGAAAGAAAGTGTTGGCAATCGGAAATTGCTGGTCAGAATGCTCAATCAAAACAATTATTCGGGCGGTACGACACCTGCCAAAATAGATACCACCTGGTACACTACCGGCGATGGCAAAAGATACAAGAACTACCGACTAGTGTGCGAAAGTAACAGCATTGCCCCCGATTTTAAAGTGCTGGTTTTCCCGCATTTTTCGGGTGAAGCGTTACCGGTAACTACCTGGAATACTGACAAATCAAAACTTTCAGTCAGTTGGAATGATCAGACTACAAATCTTGGTTTTACTGTGTTGAACGGAATGACGAAAATCACGTTGTTAACTACCGATTTAAGTACTTCAAATATTGAAACATCATCGTTTTCAATAATTCCTAATCCGGCTAATAATATTGTTAAAGTGCTGAATGCCGAAAATGCTGATATTGCTGTATTTGATTCGTTGGGAAAACTGGTACTTCAAACTAAAAGCACATCCACTCCTTATCAGTTCACAGTGGCAAATTGGGCTAAAGGAAACTATTTGGTCCGTATGAAAAATGATAAAAATGTTCAATCTAAACTGCTGCTAATTAATTGACGTGTTTTTTTGGATGTTTTGAAACATTATATTTCAAAATAAAATCAAGCATGTAACATTTCACCTATAAAATGATACTTTATTACACATACTATTCAAATTTTCAATCTATTTTTGTTGTTATAAATAATCTACTATCAAAAATTATTAACAATTTAATCATCATGAAAAAAATTACACTTAAATTTCTGGCAATGATAGCGATAGTTATTCTGAGCCAAAATAGCGTTAATGCTGCCAACTGGTTTGTGAAAGGAGATGGAACTACCAACGTAACCGGTGGTACAACATGGGCTACAGCTGTAACGCTAACAAAAGCTGCTGGTTCGGCTGCTGCTGGCGATGTTATTTATTTAGCAGCAGGAACATATACACAAACGGCATCTACTACTCTTGGAAAAGCATTTACCGTGGTTGGTGGTTTTGCAGGAACAGAAGACGAAGCAAGTATAAGTCCTTCTATGTCGAATCCAACTCTAAATGTTACAAAATTCACACAAACTCCTTCTACGTTTCGTATCTTTGCCATTGGCTCATCAACACTCACGGGTAATCTCAAATTAGATGGAGTTACTTTTGATGGCTTGAGCAACAATCAAAGCGGTCAGGCTATTGAATGTTCGTCAAGTTCAACACTTACAACTATCATTCAGAATTGTACATTCAAAAATATCGCAGCCACTGCAACCAACTTAGCAGGAGCAATCAATGTAAACAACGTGACCACCAATGTGACGATTCAGAATTGCTGGTTCGAAACCATTACTGCC
>JBBQMQ010000554.1:0-2059 GCA_038329115.1 Bacteroidales bacterium | reverse complement strand
CCATGAAATGTTGGTCAACATACGCTTCTCATTTTATTCGTTTCACACTAATCAATCCGACTTTGCTATCCGGATATTTGCTTTAATATTCGATAGCAAAGTAACGGCGTCATGAAAGGCGTTACAAGTCCAACTTTTTGTTGTACCCTTTTTGTACCCGCTGTAACCCTATATAAAACAGGGTTTTTGAAAGATGATTTTTTTTCGGAGGTAAAATAAAAAAGCCTCCTGGGATCCAGGAGGCTTGCATTCTGTTTGGGTATAATGAGAATATCTTATTGAATGGGCTTCTGCAAAACCCACCCGTTATCGGTGAATGAAAACTGAACCTTGTGTCTAACTTGTTCATTCAAATTTCTTTTCATCAGGACAGAAAATGGAGTGATATTTTTGTAAATCGAAGTGTAATCCACCCAAACAATATTCCTATTTTCACCATCCTGACTTATATTTAGGCCTTCAACTTCTTCATCTGCAATTTTTACTTTTTGTATATCAAGGGCTCTGTCCTTTTCCGGCGTTGGCAAAAGATACGGTTTAGTCTTTTCAGTCATTTGCACCAAAGGTTCTCCTATATCTTTTAACTTTTGTGTCTTTTGCACGGTTACCATGCCATCGGCTTCCAATCCGGCATCCAGAAGGCTTTTCGCATGGGCTGGATCACTACAAAAAATTTCGTAATCAATCACTTTGGGATAGTTCAGCTCTTTATTGATGATTTGAAGAGCTTCATCTTTGGTTAGTTTCGATGCATGGTTACATCCGGAAAGCGTGACACCTGCTAAGATTAAAATGGATAATAATTTTTTCATGGTAATCTGTTTTGTTGGATTAATATTGTTTAATCTTCTTAATGATTCGTTCAAGCGTTTCTATGGCAATTTGCTTGTCTCTATCCTCTGCAACGTATGATTTGCTGCGCATACCGTCATAGGATAGATCTTCTTTGTATGGCGTAGATAAATGTGGAACAATGGTTTTGAATACCTCGCTCATAGATTTTGCAACCAAAATTCTACTCTCATCTGCTGCGCGTATAATAAGTCCGGTCTGATCGGTGGAAAGCGCACACATTACTTTTTGCTTAGGTTTCTCCAGATTTACTTTCGACTTACTTAATTCAGTATGTTCTTGCACTGGCATTATCGAGAGGCGCATTTTCTTTTCAAGGTAGGAGATTTCCTGAAAGAACCAGTTACAAATCTCATCGTTTAAATTTGCGTATTTTGAATTGAAAACAATCGATTGTTTTCGATGTAACTGTTTAAAAGACTTAAAATGGAAAAGTAGGCTTTCAATCCTATCCTCTGTTTTTTCCTGACTGCTAACCAGACCGGACAACATTTCTGTAAGGTGTTTGATATAACGCACATCGTTAAAGTTAAATGAGATTAGCAGTTCATCAATTTGGGAAAATACCTTTGTGTTTTCAGTAATTTCCAGGTGATCCAACTCTTTGCATAAATCTTTAATGTACCTTATTTCCTGAAAAGTGAATGAGTGCTCTTCAGGAGAATTATTTAGAAAGTTTACCAGAGATTGAATCATTATTTCAAAGGCAGGTTGTAGCTGAAAATCAATGTTTAACCTGTCATTTATTGTTTCGACTTTTTTGAGAAGCTCTTTTTTGATAATATTAAAATATGTAGTTGGAACATTACCATTTAGGTTTAAAAAATCGATAAAGCGACCCTCAATAAATGCGAGCAATTCGCTGATGCAGCGGATGACTTCATTTAAAATTTGTTTCAGTTCCGGGTATTTTGAATTGCAAATTCTGTTTCTCATGGCCTGGTCGAGCAAAGCAATTAGGCTGGCATGAAATTGTTTTATTCCAAATACAATTTTATCTTCGCTTTCCATGCTAAACACCAAACTTTTGATAGTAGCCATAACCCTATCACTTTCAGTTTTTATCTGGGTTCGTAATTCAGAAATATCTTCTTCTTGAATGGAACTTAACTTACTTTTTGCCGGATTCAGTTTTACTGTTATCAAAGTATCCATCCATTCCAGTGTGTATCTTTCGCTCATAAGTTCTCCTTTGAATGTGACAAAA
>JBBQMQ010000553.1:0-2121 GCA_038329115.1 Bacteroidales bacterium | reverse complement strand
CACTAAACTTAAAATGTTCTTTTTCATAAATCGTTATTTTTAAAACTTGCCTACTCTTTAAAGGATTTTCGGCTAACTCCTTTGTTTATCTTTTCCTTTTTAGTTCGTTGTCGATATTGTTTTTATTATGGTGGGTAACGGCTGGGGCTAAAAGCTGGCGGGCATTTCGGAGCACTTCACTGTAAATAAGCGATGAAGTAAATTAGTTGCAAGACCCTCCAAATTAGCACTATTTGCCCGCTTGATTTTAGCCTTTGTTGGCAGCTGCCCATTTTAGTCAGGCAAATTTATATAATCATCCATTCCAAGTTCTTTCGTTACTGCTTTTAATCTTTGATATTTTTCGTTAAATTCAGTTTCGACATTTTTTAACTCAGATTGTTTTTCTTTTATTGTCTTTGCCAATCTTCCAACATCATTCCAAAGATTTTCCGACTCAGCAAGTTTGTCAGCATGTTTCATGAAATTGTCAACAATTTCTTTGGGTGTCTTGCTATCAAAAACTAACTTTGCAAAATCTTCAAGTTTTACTCTACCATTTTTATCAGCCAAATCATAGAGTTTTTTTGCCATTTCAAATTTATCCATACATTCAATTTTTAAAAATTACCTTAATCATCTTGTTTCCGATTTTCTATCTCCTCTCGAATTTCATTTAATAACTTCACATAATCAGTGTTGTCATTTTTCATGTTTTCTAAAAGTATTTCAGTTTCTTTTCTTGCTTCTTCTAACATTAAATCAAAATTAGCAAAATCATCTTTAGTAAATTCATATTCCTTTTTTTGAGGAAATTTCATTAATAACTCTTCTGCTCCGTCTAATAGGGTTGTAACTTCATCTTTTTTATAAATTTTACCATATTTCTCCTCATCAATTCTTTCCTTAGCAAAGAGGATGAATTGTTCAATACTATGTCTTAAAAATTCACGTCTTCGATTGTATTTCAATCTAATCGATTTCTTTGGGTCTTTCGGTTCTTTATATATACTCATATTATTTGTCCTGTTAGTTGTCTATTGGCGTGTTTTTGGGTTACTGCCCGTTTATAAACCAAAGCGTTATCATGAGTTCATAAATTTTTCAAGTGTTTCAATGTTCTTTTTTACTTGTGTCATGTCCATTATTTTCGAGCCGATTTCAACTGCTTGTCGGTAGAAAGGTAAAATGATTTTTGGAAAATTTCTTTGTTTAAATCCGTTCGTTTCAGCAATCATTTTCTTTAAACGAACGTCTCCAAATTTTACAAGCAAATGTGTCGCTCTATAAATTTCATTATCGTCTCCTCTTTCAAGTATCTTATCTACTATGTTTTGAAACTCCCAATCACTTCGGTTTATATCCTCTTTGCCTTCGTATCTGGTAAGTGATTCTTGTATTTCTATTGTTTCAATATTAGCAAAATTCATTCTGATATTGTGCCCTGCCCACATGTCAAATTTTTCGTCATACCAAACTCCTGAATCATGCCACTCGCCATAAAACTGAACAGCGTTTTTAATCCTAAAACCTTTAAGCCCGTCTTTGGAACCTAAAATTGTTGCTTTGCATGGGTCGGGAAATAAAGCGTCAACTTCTTTGTCTGTTTGGTATGAGTTAAAACTGTCCAAATACAATTTCTTAAATGCGTCAAAAAATTGAATTGTGTTCTCAATCTTTGGATATAAAAACTCTATTACATTAAAAGACGATTGTCCAACACCATTAATCCATATTGGTTCCGAGTCGTGAAGTATATATTCTTCATCACTTAATGAATATGCAGAATGAAAAAATGTATTTCTTATTTCCTTAAAGTGATTTTGCTCAAAAAACGAAATGATGTTTGGCTTTACTGCATCGTCTAAAAGTTCCACCAAAAAATCTTGTTTTTGTCCTACCCCCAAAAGACGTTCATATTTTTTTGTTTTCCAAAAAAGATACGATGAGCCTTTATATCCTAATTTTATTTTGCATAAACTTCCAAGTATGTTGTAAAAGTCGCTGTTTTCAAAAAATGTTGAATAGAGTAGCGTTCCTACTCTAGTTTTTTCTTTTACGGAAAATTGAAAATAAAGTATTTTGTAGAACTCAATTGCATCAAACCATTCATGCAAGTTGGTTGACAATTCTTTCGCTCCC
>JBBQMQ010000552.1:0-2135 GCA_038329115.1 Bacteroidales bacterium | reverse complement strand
GATATTATAGCAATCTTCTACATTTGAGTGATTGAAAATATAGCTTGGCATTCCATCCAGTTTATTGTCAACAGCCGGATTAAACCCTTTAATAGAGATATTGTCATCTTTGTTGCGTTGGATGGTATTCTCAATCAGCACATTTGAGCAACTTACAATATCTAATCCATCAGAGTTCGCATTTGAACCAATTTGTTTTATGCCATCAATATGCACATTGTTGCAGCCCAACAACACTAAGTTCCAAGTTGGAGTATTTCGTAAAATAACACCTTTTATAAGTATATCAGATGAATTGGCAATGAATAACTGGCTGAATCTTGGTTTTGAATAGTCCATATTCTCATTTGAACTATCTAAAATACCTTGTCCAAGTATTTTCACATTAGTAACATCAGTTGCATAAAAATAACCATAAACCAACGCATCAGGATGAATGTAAAGAGTTTGATTGCTTGATAGTGTAATTTTACCAACATTGTGTATGCCAGGACCATACCAAAGCACATTGGGGTTCGTTTTATCAGGAATGTTAGTTTCAGTACTATCGGCAAACAGGAATAAGTTATTCCACCTGTCACCATCAAATTCTACCGACACTTTCTGGGCTTTGGTCAAGGTGAATGATAGCACATTATCAGATTCTTTTTGGTAATCAATAAAATACGATTTCGGACGGATTTCGGCTTTTGTAAATTTCCCATCTTGTTTGGTAACTCTTACCTGAACCGGTGAAGTAAAGTCATCAGAAAACTTAGCAAAAGTCATATTTTTAGTTGCCCAAAACACCTTCGCATTGTGCGAAAGTAATGTTTCCCAATTACTACCATTCCGTTTAATTTCAACTTTATAAGTATTGTTTTTCGGAAAAGGTGTTTGTGTATTGCCAATAAATTCGACTGCTCTTAATGGAAGTAGAATAAATAATAACAAGACGAAAGAAAGAGTGTGTTTCATTTTGGTTTGCATTTAACAAAGTAATATATTCAAAATGACCCGAAATCAAAAGCCATTATGTTTTTAATTCCGGGTCATTTCTTAAAAATTCCTGATAATACTATTTTATGGCACAATTACCTTTAATACTGTGTCATTTGATTTCAACATATAAATTCCGGCATTCAATTTTAAAGCAGTATGATTGGTTTGTAAAACACCCTGTTTAACTATCATTCCGGTAACAGAATATACTGTGTAAGAAGAACCTGTCTGACCTTGAATATTTAGATTACCATTAGTTGTATATGCGTTGATGGTGGTTGGTTTTTTACTATCCTCAATACCAGTTGTCATACCCGGCACATGATTTAAATCAATTGGAATTAATTTAATAGGAGTAAAATTATTCTGTGGCCAGCGAATCGAAAGTCTTGGACTCCATTGTATTGCAGGCCCAACAACTGTGTATTCCGGAAATTTGCGTAACTTATATTGACCACCACCAATGCTGAAAACTTTGAAGTTTGCAGTACCACTCATATCTCCCCAATCGTTGCCTAATGGCCATGACATTTGAACTGCGTTGTCCAAGGTTACAATTTTATACGAATTATCGGCATTCTTAGTGAATTTCCAGATTTGACGACTACCATCAATGGTGCTCGAATCGTTTTGTTCGATAAATGAAGGGGTTGATGGAGTTGATGTGCAGATTTTATTATCCTGAATTTTTAAATAATATCCTTTGGTTTCATCCAAATTGGTTACTTCAACATCCGAAGAATATGGATTAGGAACAGCAGAAAGTGCTACGGGAATGGTATCCAACGACAATCCGGCATCCCCTGTTTCTGAGATTACCAGGGAATTGTTAACACAAAGATTTAATCCTGTATTGGTATTTGATTTTAGTATCAATTTTATTTTAGTACCATCGGGCAATAAATTTACCTTAGTTGTTCCGCCTAACACGCCCCAGTTAACATCACCTTGAAAGGAGAGGTTACGTGCAAAGTCAAAAGTAGAAATGCTATAGGTTGAATCAGCATTTAATATAAACCTCCATACCTGACGGGTGCCATCCGTTGCGCTCTGGTCTAATTGATAAACAACACTTGATTTAAAATATTCCGGATTCCACATCTCATCAAATGCCGTCCAATACTTAGTAGCTGTCGAAGATAAATAATACCCTT
>JBBQMQ010000551.1:0-2135 GCA_038329115.1 Bacteroidales bacterium | reverse complement strand
ATTGACGAGCCGAAACAATAAAAGTAGATTTCTTGCCAATCGGACCATCGATGGTAAGTGCGGCATCCGAAGCTCCCACCGACAATTTGGTGTGAATCCTGTCTTTACTCCCGTCCTTTTGCTTTATTTCCATAACCGAACTCAGCGCGTTTCCGCGGTTAGCCGGAAATGAGCCTGTGTAGAAGTCAATTTGACGAACAAAATCTGGATTAATAACGCCAACAGTTCCACCTGAAGATCCCTGAGTTGCAAAGTGATTTATAACCGGAATTTCGATACCATCCAGATAAAACACATTTTCCGAAGGACCGCCACCACGCACAATCAAATCATTGCGGTTTGGATCGGTAGAACCTACACCAGGCAATGCCTGCACCACTTTGGACACATCGCGATTTGCACCGGCACTCTTTTCAATTTCCTGCACGCCAATGGACAAAACGGAAATCGGACTCTCAATTTTTTTAAGATTCCGGTTTTGTTTAATGGTCACTTCATTCAACGAAACGGATGTTTCGGGCAGTGCAATATCGATAAAAGTAGTTTGATTTACCTGAACCTGAAATTCAGCTGAAACAGTTGTTTGAAAACCAATTAAACTTATTACCAATCGTTTAAAACCTGGTTCAATTCCGGTGAAAATAAAATTCCCATCGAGGTCAGAAGTCGAACCTATCTGGGTTCCCTGAATTAATATAGCGGCAAACTCGACTGGTTGGTTGGACTTTTCGTCAAAAATACGTCCTTTAATTATCCCTTTTTGAGCAAAAGAGAGAAGAGAAAGAACTAAAAAAAATAGTAAAAGTATGTTTCTGTGTTTCATCAAATGTTCAGTTAATGTTTATTACTAATTAATTGTTTAACATAAAAACAACGAACAATTAAAATAGTTTAAATGAAATGATAAATTGTTCAATAGAAATTTTCGATAAAGCGCACGCTGGCGTATGTTTGTAACATGTGCCTTACTTTGAAGCAAATTATTTGAATTTTGTCTTACAGGCAACACACCGATTACAAATCGGCGCGAGCGAGGGTGAATCTTGGTATGGTCAAAAATATTGATAATTAAATTGTTGTTGGCACGGTTCACAGAAGCGCGCCAGCGTGCGTCGCCCTAAAATCTTCGGACAAATTAATAATTCAATTAAAAATATGTATTTTTGTATTCCCTAAAAAGTTATAAAACTTATGCAATTAAAGATACAAATAGTATTACTTTTTCTAATAGTAACTCTGGCCAGTTGCTCTTTTATGCCCGACGAGCTGAGAAATGCCGAACAACTGATTGAAACAAACCCCGATTCTGCTCTGCATATCCTCGAAAAACTTAATGGTAAAGCAATTAGAGGTTCTTATAATCGTGCTTTGTATGCTTTGTTGATGAGTCAGGCATTTGACAAACAAGATATTAAAATCGTCACCGACTCACTTATCACCATTGCCACCGACTACTTTGACGATTCCGACCCTCTTCATGCCGGTTATGCATGGTTTTATCATTCACGTATTGCTAATGCTCGTGGAAATATTGATGAACAAGCTAAAAATTTGCTGAAAGCCAATGACTATGCTTTAAAAACAACTAATAATAAGTTATTAGGACTGATTAATTATGATATGGCTACCCTGCATTTCAACCAAAGACAGTACAATCCATCAATATTGTATTTTAAAATTTCCACAAAATATTTTACAATACTTAAAGATACAGATAATATTGTTTTAAGTAATTTGTATACCGGATATAGCTATTTGTTTTTGTCAAAAATTGATAGTGCTCAAATATATTATATGGAAGCAAAAAAGATAGCGACAAAATTCAGAAATAAGACACTTTTATCGATAATAATGAGAAATATTGGAACTATATATTTTCAGCAAGGAAATTATAACAATAGTTCGTTAATCTTTATGTTAAACGTATGATTATCAAGAAAATAACCTCGTTTTTATTTGTATAAGTCATTGGAAATCAGTATCTTTATAGATAATTCAACCCCTATAAAGACATGATTTCCAAGACTCATTTATCATACAGCTCGCTATGTGAGCATTGTTTTAAATTTTTCCCACAACCACTTAATAAATGGCGCAGGGACTTTATAATAGACGTTCTTTGGCTTTTTTTGAGT
>JBBQMQ010000550.1:0-2140 GCA_038329115.1 Bacteroidales bacterium | reverse complement strand
CGGGATTAACCGGTTTCCCTTGTTTCCAGAGTTCAAAATAAAACTGTGAACCTGTTTTCTTGCCACTAGCGTCACCGGTTAAGGCTATACTTTCGCCAGCTTTCACATCATCGCCTACTTTTCGGAGCAATCGGGTATTGTTTTTATAAATCGAAAGGTAATTATTATCGTGTTGAATCTGAATTACCCAACCAAAATCAAAAGTAAAAGCTGCATATACAACCGTTCCGCCCAAAACACTCATCACACTTTCATTCGGCGATGTAATCATGGAAATTCCATATTGCTGTTCAGACAAATTATAAGACGTGGAAATCACACCTCGTGTCGGCCTGAAAAACACATACATATTTTCATTTGGTTTATTATCAATACTTGTCAGGTTGTATTTCTCTTCTCTCTCAAATTTATCAACAAATTCTTTCTCCTTTTTCGATTTCTCAACTATAACATGCGCTTTTTCTTTAAGTTCTGTCGAGTCAAGAGAAGCTATTGAATCCGGTTTTATTTTTCCGTTAATAATGCCTTTTAATATGCCGACATAACCTTCTTGCAAAGCAATTTGTTTAGTTAGAGAGTCAACCCGCATGCTATTCTGGATAATTATATTCCGGTTGCCGGAATCACCATAACCGGGTAAATATCTGCTTATGGGGGTAGTAAAAATAAGTATGGTAATCAAAATAAAAGTGACGAAAATAAAAGTAGATCCGAGCATAAAAACACTAAAACGCGACAAACGAACATGCCACGATTCTTCGAGTGTGTTTTCATTCAGTATAGAAACACGATATTTAAATCGTATTTTCTGAATAAACGGTTTTAAATTAATCGTTCTCTTCTTCATTGTACCAATAATCGGAGCACAAAAGTAGCTAAATTGTGTCTATAAACAAAATGAAACTTCCCTGATTGAAAACGTATGCGCAGATTGATTTTTAAATTTACCAAAAGAGCAAATCAAATCTTTGAATTAAGATCAATCAATAATCTTGAATTCACTTGATAAGTAAACAAATAAATTATATATCAAAGGTTTACAAAAGCATATTTCGCATAACACTTTTAGATTTAAATCTTTATTTTCAAATCTTTCTTTTCTATAAAATATATGTGAATAAATTTATCATCATTTTTCCGTACTTTTGCTCGTGAATAATATAAATAATCTTTTTTAAACCAATGACTCGAATCGGACTTCTTTCTGATACTCACGGTTTATTTGACGACCGCATTCTGGAACATTTTTCCAATTGCGATGAAGTTTGGCATGCAGGTGACTGGGGTTCACTGGAAATTGTGAATAAACTTCAGGCATTTAAACCGCTTCGTGGAGTTTGGGGCAATATTGATGGATATGAAATCCGACAATTGTTCCCTCAACACAACCGTTTTCGATGCGAAGGTGTGAAAGTGTGGTTAACGCATATTGGGGGGTATCCCGAAAAATACGATACTTTGGTGCGTCCGGGAATATTCCAACAACCACCTAAACTTTTTGTTTGCGGACATTCACATATCCTTAAAGTTCAGTTCGATAAAAATTTAGACCTGCTACACATCAATCCCGGAGCTGCCGGGAAGTATGGTTTTCATAAAGTACAAACACTCATTCGATTTGAAATTGACGGTGAAAAGATTCAAAATCTTGAAGTAATTGAATTAAAACCAAAAGGAGTTGATAAACTCTATTAATATTTTTCACTGTAATGGCATTATTTTTGTTTTATATTTAAATAAATCTATTTACTAAATTTAAAATTTTCTTCTTATGAAAAAGGAAAACTACTTAAAAGTTATTGCTATTTCATTGTCAATAAGCATTTTGTTTGCAAGTTGTGCAAGTTCTACCTTAATTCAGTCATATCCAAGCCAGGCTAAAATTTATATTAATGGTGAGTATGCCGGAAGAACGCCATTTTTGTACACCGATACAAAAATTATGGGAACTGTTACGAATATCGATTTAATCAAAGAGGGATATGAGCCACTTTACACTTCAATTGTACGCTCAGAACGGCTTGATGTTGGTGCAATCATTTGTGGATTCTACCTTTGGGCTCCATTTATGTGGAGTTTGCGTTATAATCCTACTCATAATTATGAATTAATTCCTCTGCAACCTCAATCGCAGCAAATT
>JBBQMQ010000549.1:0-2149 GCA_038329115.1 Bacteroidales bacterium | reverse complement strand
TGAGGGGGTAGGTTTTTGAAAATTGAAATTAGAATCCGTAACAAACAGAAATACAGGTAGTTAAAAATAATATCTGGCAAAATTCGATTTTTGTCGGTTAATAGTGAAAAACAATATAAACATCATTAGATTCAATACTCTTGTTTACAACAAATTCCTGACTTTGGGCAGCTTGATCATATGGTTTAATCGTCCAGTTTTGAGTAGCATCTGAGTAATTCCAGTTACTTTTAGTACCTTTTAGAATAATTCTCAGGCTTGTTCCATTTGGCAAGTTAGCTTTCATAGCGTAATTTTTTGCCTGATATACTGTTTGAATACTATCATTCAATATATTCAATCCCATATGACCGGATACCGGATAAGTTATTTTGATTACCGGTGTAAATGTCGTTTTGCTGATAAACTCCTGCACCTTGGTTTCAAAATCTGGAATAGTGAAATTCAATCCCAATTCAGTATATTTAGCTACCAGGTGCTGACGTACAGAAGGCAATGAAATCAACCGTGCATTATCAATCAGTTGCGAACCAAGCGAAGCATTGTCCAGTTTTCCGTCAGTTTTAATGTCGGAAATGATATTCCCCATTAGTTCCGACATATCTGCGGTGCTCAATGGTCCCTGCAAAATACACGAAACAGCTAACAAAATGGCATTATCTTCGCCCAAACCATTCAAATTAAGGCTTTCGGAGGTTGAATCGGCAAGCATTTCCAGGTTGAAAATCTGTAACACTTCGGTTTGAGCCTGATTCTTGGCAGCTGCAAAAGTCATTTTATTTTCCTGCACCAAATATTCTACCCGGCTTTTTTCCAAATGAGTCAGCACATTTATATTGGCCGAATTCACAACCGACACATCGGATAACGCATACAGAGTAAGTTGTCCTGTGGACGATTCACCGCTTACTTCGTTGAAATAATAACCATCGGCTTTAAGTTGAACGTATTTGGAAACGAGTTCAATTTTCTTTTGTTCAAAACTACCCGAATTATCGCTCACCGTAGTTGAATAACTCCGCCCGGTCTGATCCAGCAACGTATCCAGTTCCGAAATAGTAACTGATGAACCGTTGATAAACGGACCTTTCTGCACATAACCGCTGAAAAGTTCTTTTTTAAGAGGTTCAGCCGGTTTCTCCAGCACAATGGTTTCGCACGCAGTAAGTATCAGGGATAAACCCAATACAACCATAGAAAAGTTTTTTGTTTTCATAGAAGTAGTAATTATGTATATTATAGTTTAATCAATTTATGCGACTCACTCCTACCCTCGTATTGCACCACCACGAAATAGATTCCGGAACGGTAGGTTGATAAATCAAGAGTTATACCAGACATGTCAGGATTCGGGAGGATTCGGATTCGTTTTCCCGAGAAATCCATCAATTCCAACGAAGTACATACACTGGACTTATCGGCAAATTCTACTTTTACAAAATCGGTGGCGGGATTGGGTGAAAATGTCACGTTTACTTTATCCTGATTTACTAGTGGAACATCAAGATATAACAGTGCTCCAAAACAGTTTCCATTAGTACACCAATAGCTATCCTTATAAAGTTCTTCTGTTGCCGATTTGTAACAGGCTAAAGTTGATGTATTATAGGGGCAACATGTACAAAGGTCTACAATGGGTCCAAATAGACCATCTTTGCAACCGATTCCTTCAATGTAACTTAAGTTATCAAATTTAAAAAGTTTTCTGTTTTCTCCATTCAACAATTGAATTGTTTCAATTTTAGTAATGATAAGTGGGTTCATTGATGAGCTAAAATGTGCTATTGAATGAACAGTGTCACCAACATTTAAAGTAAAATCGTACAATAAAGATTCATCACTGTTGGTATACTTTATATAAACTTTTCCGTTATCTTCTCGAAGTCCACCAATAATACCTTTTGGATGCAATAAATAATTTGGATTAAAGCTGGTAAGTTTATGATATGTTTTTCCATTCATTAATGTGTCATTTTCCAGAGTATAGCGTACATTATTTAAAATAGATTTATTGGTATAGGCGCTTGGAGCGCACTAATTTTATATTATTTGCCTCCTGCTTTAGCTGGAGGTTAATAGGATTAAATGTTTAAGGCTTTAGCCAAATTATATTTGATTGATAAGAACTTACAGCTATAAATATTTTTGG
>JBBQMQ010000548.1:0-2204 GCA_038329115.1 Bacteroidales bacterium | reverse complement strand
TATATAGTGGAATTTTATCGCGTATAATTTTAAATTCTATCAATTCCGTCTTGTTACCACGACGGATTTTTACGGTGACTTCAGTTCCTTTCGGACCGCGCAACCGTTTCATGATATCAGAATTTTGCATCTTTACTCCGGCAATTAATTCAGTACCGATATAAATAATCCGGTCGCCGGGCAAAACGCCGACTTTCTCGGCAGGGCAACCCGAAATGGTTTGTACCACTAAAAGTGTGTCTTCAAGTAGTTGAAACTGAATACCAACTCCTTCAAAACTTCCTTCCAGGGGTTCATTTACGCGTTCAATTTCTTCTTTTGGAATGTATACGGAATGAGGGTCGAGGTTCTTTAAAACTTCAGTAATTGTGGTTTCAACTATCTTTTTATCGTTAATGCTGTCGACGTACAAGTTGGAAATGGCAGTTAACGCATTAACCAGTTTGCGCTGTTGTAACGACGAAAAACCCTGCGCAAAGAGCAAAGGAGTGAAAACCAGAATCAGTAATAAAGAACTTATTTTTTTCATTTCGGTGTTAATTTTATTAAGAGAGACAAAAGTACAAAATAAATAGCAAGTGGCTAAAGCGTTTATATATTATAAAGCAATAGAGAGATTCTTTTAACGATTTAATGAGCTAAATTGTTCTAAAAATGACTGAAATAATTGTTTCCCAGCATTTAAATCATTTGGGCTACATTGTTTGGTTTCAGATATTCGTTGGTAAATTTCTTCAATAGACAATGAACTTTCATCTGTTTCAACAAATAATTTATCAGTAGGAGTAAGCCTTACACTTTCTGCGTTAAAATGTTCGCCAAAAGAGATTGAGCAACCCGATTTCAGTACTTGTGACGCAAGTTCCGGTTTACCTCTGAACCCATGAATTATCCAACGTTGTTGCGGGTTCAGTTGTTTCTTTACTTCAAAAAGCTCGTTGAAACAACCGACACAATGAATAATTAGTGGTTTTTGAACTTGTTCGGAAAGTGAAATCTGGAGTTTAAAAATTTCAAGTTGCAGTGCTATAGATGCTTTACTATTTTTATCCAAACCGCATTCTCCAATTGCTAAAAGACGATTGTCTTTTGACCAATTTTCCAGTTTTGAAAACATTTCCTGCGAGAATTCATCGACACACCAAGGATGAAATCCCACCGAATAAAACCCCTTTGCATTTGAAGAAAGAATAATTTCTGCAGCAGCAAAGTTTAGATTTTGAATGGAGTAAATTTCAGAAGGTTTGGAATTGTGGGTGTGGATGTCGACCAACATAGTCAGAAGCTAATCAGTTTGTAATTTGTGTGGTTTTTAATAAACCGAGCCTTAATTATATCAGCAGCATTTATTTTTAGAATACAAAGATAGATATTTCCATTGAAAATTAGTACCTTTGCGCTCCCGTTTTATGAACTAAAATATAAAAAATCAAACATTTAAAATACTTATGAATACAACAGAATTATTCAGCACATTACCTTACAAAGTTGCTGATATGTCGCAGGCCGATTTTGGTCGTAAGGAAATTGAATTGGCTGAAAAAGAAATGCCGGGTTTAATGGCATTACGTGCCAAACATGGACAAGAAAAACCGTTGAAAGGTGCTCGCATTATGGGTTCGCTTCACATGACGATTCAAACTGCGGTTTTGATTGAAACGTTGGTTGAATTGGGTGCTGAAGTTCGCTGGTGCAGTTGCAATATTTATTCTACACAAGATCATGCTGCAGCTGCCATTGCTGCTGCCGGAGTACCTGTTTATGCGTGGAAAGGCGAAACACTGGAAGAATACTGGTGGTGTACGCTTCAGGCCTTGACTTTCGAAGGTCATCAGGGCCCGACCGTGATTGTTGATGATGGTGGTGATGCAACTATGATGATTCACGTGGGTGGAGCTGCCGAAAAAGATGCAACAGCACTTGATAAAGTTGCCGGAACTGATGACGAACGGTTGCTTTATGTTATTTTGAAAGATGTTTTGAAAGAAGATAATGGAATTTGGTCAAGAATGATTCCTTCAATTCGTGGCGTTTCGGAAGAAACCACTACGGGTGTTCACCGTTTGTATCAAATGTTAGAATCAGGCGAATTATTATTCCCTGCGTTCAACGTGAATGACTCGGTAACCAAATCGAAATTTGATAATTTATACGGCTGTCGCGAATCGTTGGCTGACGGAATCAAACGTGCCACCGATATTATG
>JBBQMQ010000547.1:0-2247 GCA_038329115.1 Bacteroidales bacterium | reverse complement strand
TTCAACTTCCATATCGTCGATATACGATTTGTCGCCATACATTCCCCGAACGATCGGCATTTGATCTAACGGATAGTGTTCATTTGTCCCCATTTTGAATGCCTTATAAACTTCCGAAAGATTTTCACTTGTTGCATCGGGTAATATTCCTCTGCCCAAAAACTTTTTAGCAGCTTCATTTGCCATCAAGGGTTTGCCACCTGGCGCTTCAACCATAAATACACCGGTTTGCAAATTCTCAAGCAAAGATGAAAAAATGCGGTTTTTTTCATCCAACGCATTTTCGGCTTCTTTCCGCTCAGTAATGTCAATTGTGTAACCCGCAAGCATTTTCTTATTTCCAATTGTAACTGGAAATTTTATAGTTGTATAATTACGGCCGTTCAAGTCTTCATCCTGCCTAAATACTTTCGCTTTACACACAATACTCCAATCATCCGCCGTTATTTTCTTGGCAAATTCTTCAGGAAACAGTTCGTACATCGTTTTTCCAATCATCTCATTTGCTTCCATTCCAATCATGTCAATGAAACTATCGCTGGCAACTAGCACACGGCTTTCGGTTTCAGTTACTTCTTTGATATAAGTCTGATTAGGTGAATGTTTTAAAAACATGGTTAGAAGCTCTTCGCTTTCACGTAGTTTCTTTTCAGCGATTTTCCGGTCCGTAATATCAATAAATGTTACAACCACCTGCTGAATTTCCCCTTTTGTATCGAATTCAGGGAAAGCATTCACTAACACCCAAACTATTTCTTTTTTTAAAGGTTGATTTATACCCGATACCAGATTTATAATTGCTGCTTTCTTTGCAAAAACCTGAGCTACAGGATATTCATCAACTGGCATAATTGTTTCATCCTCTCTGATAAAGTGCCAAGCTGGATCAATCAAGTCTTTTCCCTTCAATTGGTCAATTGTCAATCCCAACAACTGAGATGCTTGTTCGTTAGCAAGTATAATTTGTGTATCGTATCCATGAACCACAACGCCTGCATGGAGCTGTTGCAGCAGATTTCGGTATTGTAACTCACTTTTTATCAGTTCTTTTTCAAGTTGTTTGCGAGTGGAAATGTCGGTTGAAATAACTTGTACACCCAAAACCTCACCATTTTCTTTTTTAATTGGAGTCATGGTTGAAAGGAAAAAATAATCTCCCGAAGGTGATGAAACCGAATCTTCAAACTCCAGACTTCTATCAGTTTGTATGGTTTGTTTAACCCTGTCTAAATATATCGAGCCGGATTCCTCTCCAAATATTTCTATCAGTGATTTTTCAACAAAATCTTCTTCTCTTCCACCCAGGTTCTGTAACGCTTTTTCGTTGAATAACATTATTTTACCATCGGGGCTGTAAACACCAATGCCAAGTCCTGAATTTTCGAGCAATATTCGATATTTTTCTTCACTTTCAAGTAATTTTTGTTGAGCTTCCTTTTGCTCAGTCACATCTTGCAGCACTCCAATAACCACGTTTCGGCTTGGGTCATAATGGGCAACTGAGTGAATATCTTTAATTTCGCCAGACTTGCACTTAATTTTAAACTCTATTTCATATGGTTCGTTTTTTTGCAGCAGATTCTTCATGGCTAAATCTATCCGTTCACGATATTCAGGCAAGGTCTGAAGTTTTATTTCTTCGTAATCAAATACCTTGTTTTCAATGCCATAAACTGTATATGCACCTTCCGAAGCCACTACTTTTTGAGTTGTAAAGTCTATTTCCCAATTTCCTGATTTTGAAATCAGTTCGGCAGTTGTTAATCTTTCTTTTGTTTTTTGTAAGGCTTCTTCCGCTTTTTTTCGATCAGTAATATTAATTACATTCGTCAGAAAATACAGCGGTTTACCTTCTTTGTCCCGTTCCACTGAAGCTGCAACATCCGTCCAGATTGCTTCTCCGTTTTTGTGAAAAAATCTTTTTTGAATTTTTTCACTTTCACTTCCATCCTGAAGAAGCTTTTTAACCATTTCCTCGTTAGAAGCAATGTCATCAGGATGCGTTATTTCTTTCCAATGTTTATTTTTGAGTTCATCTTCAGTGTAACCCAGCATTTGGCAGAAAGCACTATTCATGTGAACAATGCCGTCAATGCTGGTCATTGATTTTCCAACCGGCGAATGTTCGAAGAAATTTCTGAATTTTTCTTCACTTTCTTGCAACGATTTATTCAGGGTTTCAAGATCCAGTGTGTTTTTATTATTTTTTTTCTCCAAATTAGGGTTTGATTTTTCCTGCGTTGAAGT
>JBBQMQ010000546.1:0-2280 GCA_038329115.1 Bacteroidales bacterium | reverse complement strand
AGAGACCTTATGTTGTTTATATTGACAATCCAGGAGCAAAACTCACTGAATTAATAGGAGCAATTATTTCTCAAATCGGTGAGGAAAATTTTAAGCGATATTTATGGAATATAGCGTTTGAAAAAATTGCTTCTAACAAACAATTCAAAGATGAAATACTCACATTCAGACCACAAGGATTGAGCTTGTTTAATGATGATACTGACCCGTTTGATCCAGTTAATTTGGTTAGCTACAAAACTTTTTTAGATGCCTGGTATTCTAAAATACTTAATGCTTATCCAAAAAAGAAAAAGGAATTCCAAGATAAACTAAAAGGTTTTGTCATTACAATTTTTTCCACTCACTTTGAGAACACAACAATTGCAATGTATTTCTATGATTTGCTTGCTGAAAATATTGGAATCAATAAAACTTGGGAAGCACTTACAACAGGCAGTTCGAAGGAATTAGATAAAAAGGAGGTATTTATTATCAGAGCAATTGTGCAGCTAATAGAAACACAAGGCTATACCGACTTCTATATTTTAGTTGACGAATTCGAAGCGGTAACAGCAGGTCGATTATCTGCAATTGAGATTGATAGATATGTTGGTAACCTTAGAACATTGATTGATAAAGAAAAAAATTGGTGTTCACTATTTGCAATGACACCACCTGCTTTATCAAGGTTAAAATCGGTTTCACCGCCTTTGGCGGAGAGAATTAGCAGCAGAATAATTGATTTAAAATCATTAAATGATAGTAGAGCAAAAACTATTTTAATTAACTATCTCAATCTTGCACGAGAAGAATCTCAAAATATATTTCCGTTTGATGATAGCGGAATAATAGCATTGAGAACAAAATCACATGGCATATTAAGAGTATTTCTAAAAAGTTGCTTTTCTTTTGTCCAAAGAGCTTTGGAAGAATTGAAGGAGGGAGAAACTATCAACGAACAATTCGTAACCAAACATTTTCAAATAGAAGAAGAATAACTATGCCTATGGAACCGTGGAGTGACCTACCAGTAAGGGAAGGATTTAGAATTAAGTTTTACCTTGACACCAACATTCTTGCGTATTTAATTGATAACACCTATTCAGGTCTAACTCTTGCAATAGATTATTTCAAAAATTCAGAATTCGCTGATTTAGTTAGCAGTAAATACGTAATATTTGAATTTGTTGGAATAAGAAAAAGAGAACATTATCTGCAAAAAGTTTTACAGAAATCTACAAGTGCAGCAGGTAAAGTAAATATATCTTCACTTTTAAAATACAAAGATAGATTCAATGCCCCAGAAGTTAAGTTTGAAGATGTTCAAGCTGATATAAAGCTTGCAGTTGAAACAGAATTGCAAGACATCATAAACAATTTTGGAATTGACTATAACGCTAATATTTTACATGATACTTTACTTAACCCAACTTTTGAAATAAATCTTTCTTCAAGGATATCGAGGGAAGATAGTTTAGTTCTGACATCCGCTGTATGGCCAGACGCAACAACGAAAGAAGAGTTTGTTTTGATTGCTTCAAACGACCAAGATTTTTTTGATAGCTACAATACTGCGATACTTAGCCCCATATTTTCGAAACATGGCTTGACGCCACCGATTGTTGAACATTTAAGAGATTTGAAATTACAAGCAGGAACCAAGGTTGATTTAACATCTCCAATTGACGATGTTAAATTACAGATTTTTTTACCTGACAAATTAAAAGAGTTGCTTATTGAAAGAAATAAAGATTTATTTTTGGGAAAAACTATCCCATGCGGAAATGGTGCAAACTTTCCAACGAATGTGGTTTGTTTCCGACTTCCCGAAAACACAGAATTGCAGAACAACTTATACTTGACAATTATTGGTAGAGATTTAGATTTTGTTTACTCAACTAAACTTCCAGTGACTGACTTTTACGACCAAACTTCAATACAAGATTATCCTTTGTTAAAAGCAGTTACTGCTGACATTTCATTTAGACCAATGGAAGATAATAATGGAACTCTAACAGCTTTGCCTGCCAATGTTCTTAGTCGGTTAAGGGAAAGTGGCAATCTCGTTTTTATTAATCCTGACGGAATTATATAATGCCATCACAAAAAAAAATACACTCTTATAAAACGCACAAGCCAACGCATGACCATTTTTTTTAAGAGAGTATTTTTTTCGCCACACAAAAAGGGTTTTTGCCAACGCTTTTTTTTGAAAAATTATTTTCCTAACGCACGGACTGCCTGTAAACTTGCCACAATTGACCATCAGACGGATAGAAGGGCATCAGCTAATCGAGT
>JBBQMQ010000545.1:0-2349 GCA_038329115.1 Bacteroidales bacterium | reverse complement strand
GCCGTGTGCGAGAGCATGCACGGTGGTGTGAGAGGGCGGGGGAGCAATCCCCCTACCTACTCGATTATACATCTCTCCAAAGCCCCCTTTAGGGGGTTGGGGGTTGTTTTTTTTAATATGCCCTTGCAAATACCACCCGTTGTGCAGATGGTTTGCCGGTTACCATGCATACGCCCGGCGTGGTGTCGCCATTCAATGGAATACAGCGGATGGTTGCTTTGGTATCTTCTTTAATTTTCTCTTCCGTTTCGGGCGTTCCGTCCCAGTGGCACATCAGGAATCCGCCTTTTTCAATTTCCACCTTGAATTCGTCGTACGAGATTACTTCGCGGGTTACCGAAGCACGGTAATCGAATGCTTTCTGGAAAATATTGGCTTGTATGGTTTTTAATAAATCGTTGATGTAAGTCTCCACACCTTCAATCGATACAGTTTCTTTGGTTAATGTGTCGCGGCGGGCAACTTCCACGGTTCCGTTTTCGAGATCGCGCGCACCCATTGCCAATCGCACCGGAACGCCTTTCAATTCGTATTCGGCAAATTTCCATCCCGGTTTTTTGTTGTCGTTGTTGTCGTATTTTACCGAAATTCCCAATGCTTTGAGTTTCGGAATAATTTCGTCCACTTTTGCATCGATGGCTGCCAGTTGTTCGTCAGTTTTGTAAATAGGAACAATTACCACCTGAAAAGGAGCGAGGTTAGGAGGCAATACCAAACCGTTATCGTCGGAATGAGTCATGATTAATGCACCCATCAGTCGGGTGGAAACGCCCCACGAAGTAGCCCAAACATGGTCAATTTTATTGGTTTTATCCACGAATGTCACGTCGAATGCCTTTGCAAAGTTCTGTCCCAAAAAGTGAGAAGTTCCGGCTTGTAACGCTTTTCCATCTTGCATCAAGGCTTCGATACAGAATGTTTCCAATGCACCAGCAAAACGTTCGTTGGCCGATTTTACGCCTTTCAGTACAGGAACAGCCATAAAGCGTTCGGCGAAATCAGCATACACTTCCAACATTTTACGTGCTTCAATCAGTGCTTCTTCTTCGGTGGCATGAGCCGTGTGACCTTCCTGCCAAAGAAATTCAGTGGTACGCAAAAACAAACGGGTACGCATTTCCCACCGAACCACGTTGGCCCATTGATTAATTAATAACGGTAAGTCGCGATACGATTGAATCCAGTTTTTATAGGTGCTCCAGATAATTGTTTCGGATGTTGGGCGGACAATCAGTTCTTCCTCGAGTTTTGCTTCGGGATCTACAATCAGTCCGTTGCCATTCGGATCAGCCATCAGGCGATGGTGTGTCACCACGGCACATTCTTTGGCGAAACCATCCACATGTTCAGCTTCTTTGCTCAAAAATGATTTGGGAATAAACAAGGGGAAATACGCATTCACATGACCGGTTTCTTTGAACATACGGTCCAGTTCAGCCTGAATTTTTTCCCAGATGGCATAACCGTAAGGTTTTATCACCATGCAACCGCGCACTGCCGAACTCTCGGCCAGGTCGGCTTTAATTACCAAATCATTATACCACTGCGAGTAGTTTTCGCTGCGCGAAGTCAATTCTTTTGCCATAATTTTTTTTATCAATAGGGTCATTTTTCCCGCAGATTACGCAGATAAACGCAGAAAGTGAATCAGCGAAGATCAGCGTAATCTGCGGGAATTTTTTAGGAGCGCAAAGATAATCATTTTTCAGGAATTTTTCCTAACAAAACAAGGAGCTCAACTTAAAGTTATGCTCCCTGTTTTTAATATCAATATAACTTTGTTATCCGACTCGTTTTAGATTCCGAATTTTCAATTTGTGAATTCAGGCATCGATAAACCTGTTTGTTCAAATGCTTTTCGATAAACGGCAAATCAGGCGCATAAACAAAACTGCCTCCGGGTTTCAGCGCAGCTAGAATTTCCATATATTTTTTGGCATATGCCTTGTAATTGCCATCGACACGCAAATTGTGATGAATGAAATGATTTGAGAATCCCAGATTACTGATAATCGTTCCCCATTTTTCAGTTTCAAATTCATATTCAAGCCAATCGCTTTTGATATAAAACGGATTGTTTATTTCAAATCGATCTATCCCGAATGCTTCAAAACCATTATCGCGCAGATAATTCACCAGATTCATTTCGCGCCCACAACCTACATCCAAAACCGGTTGAAGCATGTTTTCTGGGTTGATTTGCAGAATACTGAGTTGTAAATCGGGTGGATATTCCGAGCAAGCAACCGGCTGAACGTATTCCTGACTGGTGTCGTACATCTTTCCGGCAAAGGCATTGGTCTGAACTAACCAATCGCATAAATGCACGTAATGTTGCTGACTTATGGC
>JBBQMQ010000544.1:0-2362 GCA_038329115.1 Bacteroidales bacterium | reverse complement strand
CGGCTTTACCTGGCCATAAATTCTATATTACCCTTCGCGTAGCCTATGAATATTCCGTTCCGGGTGGACAAGAAGAACAAAAATGGAACATGAATTTAAATAAATTTGAAACTGTTATTTCGACCGGAGGCATCGGTTATGTATACTCCGACCCAGTTGCTGTTGGGGTTTTTGAAATTGAAGAAAAATAGTTTTTGTTCATAAACTGAAAATCTATTACTCCAAATTTTATAGCATGATAAAAAAGGATTGATGATAACGACCGAAACGCTAACAGTAAAAACTGGGCAGTAGTTAGCAATTTGACAACAATAACAATAAATAAACTTTTTAACGGTTTGAAACTAACTGCAAGCAAATGCCTGTCAAATTCAAGTGCAGTAATTTATGTACAAGGGTAAAATGACAATTACGACAAAATTTAAAAACCCCCGTAAGTAATGAAAAATAGACATCTAATATTAGTGTTACTATTATGTGCAAATTTTGTTTTCGGACAAAGCCCGGGTACTCTTGATGTTTCTTTCGGTAGTATAGGGAAAGTCGTTACATCAATAGGTAACGGTTATTCTTGGACGGGAGGGATGCAGATTCAGGATGACGAAAAAATAATTATTGCAGGACACTCATTAGTAAATGGTTTTCCTGTATTCACTTTGGTTCGGTACAATACTGATGGCAATCTAGATAATACTTTTGGCACAAATGGTATAGTGTTGACACATACAGGTATCTTCTGTAGTTCGAATTCGCTGGTAATTCAAGCTGACGGTAAAATTGTTGCCAGCGGATTTTCAAAGATCAATGATACAACATACAACTTTGAATTAGCAAGATATAATATCGACGGCACATCTGATAATTCATTCGGAAACGGAGGTATTGCTTTAACGTATGTAGAGAACTCTTCAAATACCTATGGCGTTGCAATACAATCCAGCGGTAAAATTGTAGTAAGTGGTTATTCTTCAGACGGAATAAATACAGGAATTTCTATCGTAAGGTACCACACAGATGGCACACCAGATTCAACTTTTGGAACAAATGGAATAGTAATTACAAAATTCAGTCAGAGTCCAGATGTGGAAGCATGGGCAATGGAATTGGACGGAAACGATAATATTGTTACTACTGGAATGATTTACGATGTTGATTCAAATGAAAATAAAATGGTAGTTGTAAGATTTAATCCGGATGGAAATTTAGACTCATCTTTTGGAACAAATGGATTAGTAGAAACTTCCGTCAGTAACAGCGACGACTTTGGCAATGCCATGGCAATTCAACCCGACAATAAAATTGTAATTGCCGGCACATCCAGTCTAAATGCAGTTGTTGCAAGATATAATACGGATGGCTCATTAGATTCCACTTTTGCAACAGGAGGTGTCCTTATCACTGATTTTGGAACCAATGAAAATGAGGCTTATGGTATAACTGTGCAGAATGATGGAAAAATTATAGTTGTCGGTGTTAGTGGCCCTAATGCACAAAACACAAACGGAAATTTCGGTATTTCAAGATATAACCCAGATGGAACACAGGATATTACTTTTGGCACAAATGGGAAAGCGATTACAGATATCAGCAACGGATATAACGATGTTGCTTTCATTGTTAAAGAACAAAGTAACGGAAAAATTGTAGTATCAGGCATTTCACATAACGGTTTCTTCTATAATATTTCAGTTGCTAGATATTACGGAGTAATTGCCGAAATTTCAGAAAATGTATCTAGTAATGTAATTATGATCTATCCTAATCCTGCGAATGAAAATCTAATTATCGACATTGATGAAAAGGCAACTCTTGAATTAATAAATATTCAAGGTCAAATACTTGACAATATAATTCTTTCAAAAAAAACAAATGACCTCTACATTTCAAAGCTAAGAAGTGGGATTTATACTTTGAGAATAAAGACAGACAGAGGCATAACTGTAAGAAAATTTATTAAACTATAAAGACACCCACTGTGCATAATACAAGTAGCCGACCATAAAGCCGTTAAGCCCACCGCAACGCCTCCTTTATTTACAACCATTTTCGTGTAGAGACTTAGTATGTCTTCGTAGCCTCTTTTTCTATTCGCCCTCCATATTTGAAGCATTATAACTAAAACATAAAAACCCCATTCCCCATACAAAGCCAGTCATTCGTATATAAAAATAAGCTTTTTATCGAATTCATTTCAACAAAAGACTTTTAAATATTAATATTGTAAAACAGACAAGAAATAAATCACCATGAAAAACTTTAATCATAATTCCGCATTATCACAAGTAGGCAAAGGGATTTCAATAAAAACAGGAACCCGTTTTTTTACCTATCTATCCTTGGTTTTGGCTTTTTGCTTAGTTTC
>JBBQMQ010000543.1:0-2400 GCA_038329115.1 Bacteroidales bacterium | reverse complement strand
AACCAATTAAAGGTTTTTCTTTTAATGTTATTAAAGAATTCTGGAGTTTTTCAATTCACATGTTAGGCACTTCAACACTGAATGTTGTTTTTAATAACTTGTATACCATTTTATTAGGACGATTTTATCCTTTTCAACAGGTGGGATATTATACACAGGCAAATAAATTGAGTGAAACGGTTAATGCAGCTTCGCAACAAATTTTAATGAGCGGAACTTATCCGTTATTGGTTCAGATTCAGCACGATACCGAACGTTTGACGCGGGTTTTCCGGAGGTTAACAAAGTCGGTTTCTCTATTGGTTTTTCCATTAATTGCCGTGCTTATTGCAATTGCAAAACCATTTATAATTGTCTTGATTTCAGAAAAATGGCTCTTTTCAGTAGTTCTATTTCAACTTTTGTTACTAGCCAATTTTTTTGGAGCTTTGTACAGCTTAAATGTAAGCGTACTGAATGCAAGAGGTGAATCCAAAAGAACTTTCAGATTGGAATTGATGAAAAAAACGTTGATAATTATTTCCGTTGTTTTTTGTTTTTCTTATGGAATAAAGATAATGCTTCTGGGTTATGTATTTGCCTGTTTTATGGCTTACTTTCTATCCATGGTTTTTATAAAACGCTCATTAAATCATTATTTCAGGCATCAATTTGCTGATATCCTGCCAAATATCGGAGTGAGTATTTTTCTGGCAATCTTAGCGGCGGCTTTTGGACTTTTACCACTTAGCAACATTTTAATGGTTACTGTTCAGATTTTAAGTGTTGGAATTTCTTATCTTTTAATTGTGCGTTTTTTTTATAAAGAAACTTTTTATCAGGCCTTACATTTTATTCAGGAAAAAATTGCACAGATTTCGGGATTTTATAAATAGTAATTTTCTTATTTATTTGTAATAGAGCAGATTATGCTTTTCAAAATTCCAAAAGCCGAACGGATTTTCCAACTTATTTTTTGTAAACCAAAACTTGAAATTGATTTGTAGAAATCCTCTCTGGAACCCGAATAATCACCTCTCGTAAGTTTGAAATTTCCTGAATGGCAATAGTTTACAATCAGTCTTCCTTCAAAATGATGGTGAATTTTCGAATCAGTTATATGTAGTGATTTAAAAAATGACTCATCCTCAACATAAAGTTGAAGTGCTAATTTGTATACACCTTCAATCATCTGAATAGTATATGTTTTTGTAATTTGGGTTGGAGAAACCCGCCATTTACCAACTGGTTGATCAATATAAGTAAAAGTCCCGATCAGTGAAAGTTGCTGCCATGTTGGCAAATCAACCAATGGTAAATTGTTGTTTTGTATAAATCCACCAATTTGATTCAACGCACTTTTACGAATTAAGACAGTGAGTGCAGGAATATAATTAGAGAAAAGTAATTCTTTTAGTGATGATTTTACCGGAGTATTTGTAAAAATATTCTCATTAAATTTCAAATTCGGAACTAATCCATAATTTTGAGATAAATCAATTGAAACTCCAAAAGCTTTTCCCCACGAAAGTACAGCATTATCATTTTGTTCTAAAGTTGGAACTTGCCATGCTAATTTTTCAGATAGCCAAATATCATCTCCTTCAAGCACAGCTATATAGGTTCCTTTTGCTTGTTTGAGAGCAAAATTATAGGTATCAGCTAACCTGAAGATACCTACATTTTCTTGTGAAAAAATCCGGATTCTTGAATCTTTTTCAGCAAATGATTGAGCTACAGAGAGTGTTTTATCGGTGCTTCCATCATTAATAATTATCATCTCCCAGTTCGTATAAATCTGATTTTGTACAGATTTAATGCAATCTCCGATATATTTTTCGTGATTGTAAGCAGGAGTTATAATCGAAACTAAAGGTTCTGTGATCATTTTATTGGATATGTAACTTTCTTTTAATCGTATCAATTCCGGAAAAATACCAATTAATGACATCAGCCGTATATATTTCTAATTTGCTCATATTCAAATCTTTTGTTGCAACAGGTAATTTGAAAATCCATTTCTTCCAAATCTTTTTATTGGCAACAGTATATTCACCTGAATAATTTCCACCGGAGGAATGAACTAATTCTATTTCTCTGTCAACTAAAACTTTGTAATTTTGAAAAAAAACCTGCAACGAAATATCTGCATCATAACCATGAAAGTCGGTCAACATTTTATCATCAAAATGACAGTTATTGAATACCTCTTTTTTGGAAAACAAAAACACGCCGTCAAGACAAATAACTTCTTCAACTTCTTTTTGGTCAGAATTTATATCAAAATTTAGATATGATTCCTTTTCCGTTTTAATTTGATGAAAAATATGACCTCTTTTATATTTATTCAGGCTTGGTCCTTGTCCCCAACCCGAGAGAGGATAAGAAGATTTAAATTTTGAACCAACAACACCTATTAAG
>JBBQMQ010000542.1:0-2401 GCA_038329115.1 Bacteroidales bacterium | reverse complement strand
GGAACGTTTCAGAAATCTTAGTTTTGCCTATTATGCCATGGAGAAAGGTGGTAATATGCCTTGTATACTCAATGCTGCCAATGAAATTGTGGTAGCTGAATTTCTGAAAGATAAAATTGGATTTTTGCAAATGAGTGATATTATTGAAGATGTACTGGCAAAAGCAGATTTTGTGGCAAAGCCAATTTACGACGATTATGTAAAAACAGATGAGATGGTTCGCGCCCTTACATACAAATTCATCAAATAAGAAAATTTTAAATAGAAAGAAATCATTCCAAAACAAAAAATAAAAAACGAATAACAACTATACACTTATATGGAAACCTTTTTAATCAGAGCTTTACAGCTTATTCTCAGTCTTTCGATTTTAGTAGTTCTGCACGAATTCGGGCATTTTGCTTTTGCACGCCTGTTCAAAGTTCGTGTTGAAAAATTCTATATGTTTTTCAATCCGAATATTTCATTGATTCGTGCCAAAAAAATTAATGGAAAATGGGATATTAAATTTTTGGCAAAAAATATTCCTGCCAACGAACGTCCGAAATTAGATGCCGATGGAGATAAAATGGTTGATTCAAAAGGAAAATCAATCACCGAGCAGATTCCTTTGTCGGAATTGCCGGAAGGCGACTGGCGCAAGTATCCCGAAAATACTGAGTGGGGAATAGGTTGGTTGCCATTGGGAGGTTATTGTTCTATTTCGGGAATGGTTGACGAAACAAAAGATATCAACCAACTTTCAGCAATACCAGAGTCATGGGAATATCGTTCACGTTCTGTTTGGCAACGATTGCCAATCATTACGGGTGGAGTATTTGTTAATTTTATTTTGGCGATGGTTATTTATTCAGCTGTTCTGTTTACATGGGGTCAGGAATATATACCGGTTAAAGAAGCAAAATACGGATTTCAGTTTTCGAAAACTCTGTTGAATTGTGGTTTGCGGAATGGGGATAAAATTGTCAGTGTTGATGGAGTTCCGGTCGAAGATCGTAAAGATCTGGTTGAAAAAATATTAATTGATGGAAAACAAACTGTTACAGTTTCCAGAGATAATAAACTGATTGATTTAAAATTACCAACCGATATTTCTCAAAAAATATTGGCCGCTAATGAAAAGGAGTTTGTTTCATTCCGTTTTCCTTTTGTAATCGAAGAAGTTTCAGCCGGCTCACTGGCCGAAAAGGCAAAGTTGCAAGCTGGAGATAGTATAACAGGGATAAATGGAAGTCAACTGTTTATATTTCAAGACATTGCTTCTAAATTAGATTCTTCTAAAAACGAAGCAATTACTTTGAATATTGTTCGGAGTGGAAAAGCTCTGGTTACAAAAATGCAATTGGATGATAAAGGGAAATTAGGTGTTGGAATTCGTCCTGATTTTAAATTTTTGAATACCAAGAAGATTGAATACAGTTTCTTTGGCTCCATTCCGGCCGGAATTAACCTGGGTTGGGAGACGTTAACCAGCTACGTAAAACAATTTAAATTAGTTTTCACTAAAGAAGGCTCCAAGCAGGTAGGTGGCTTTGGTTCTATCGGAAAATTATTTCCTAAAACATGGGATTGGCAGATTTTCTGGTCTATGACTGCTTTATTGTCTGTTATTCTGGCTTTTATGAATATATTACCTATTCCCGCTTTGGATGGAGGTTATGTGCTGTTTTTAATTTACGAAATAATTACCGGCAAAAAACCCAACGATAAATTTCTTGAGTATGCTCAAACTGTAGGTATGGTTTTGCTTTTCGGATTATTGTTATTTGCAAACGGAAACGATATTTTCAAAGCTATATTTAAATAAATATTTCAGGAAAAACATTAAGAAAAAAGATTTGAAAATTATTTTCAAATCTTTTTTCTATTTTTACAATGATTTAGAAGAACATAAAACAAAGAATGAAAAAAACAATTGCTTTTAATCCACTTGCCATGCCCACCTATGTAATGGCAAAACCTATTGGTTCGAGTTGTAATTTGAACTGTGCGTATTGTTACTATTTGGAGAAGGAAAAATTGTATGAGAATCGTAAGAGTTTGCAAATGAGCGATGAAACACTTGAAAAATACATTGAAAGTTATATTCAGGCTCAACCGGTTCCGGAAGTTTTGTTTACATGGCATGGAGGCGAAACGTTACTTCGGGATCTCTCATTCTACAGGAAAGTTCTTTCACTTCAGAAAAAATATGGTCGAGGACGAAAAATAGATAATACACTACAAACCAATGGAGTTTTGTTAAATGATGACTGGTGTCGGTTTTTTAAAGACAACAACTTTTTGATTGGAATTTCAATAGATGGACCTGAACATTGTCATGACATTTATCGGAAAAATAAAGGCGGACTGGGAACTTTCAAACAGGTGATGCGCGGTGTTGAACTGCTTCAAAAACATC
>JBBQMQ010000541.1:0-2422 GCA_038329115.1 Bacteroidales bacterium | reverse complement strand
GGTCGGTTCATAAATGGTATTCCAGGCCAGCACGTTTTGCATGGGTTCATACAAATCGGCATACGGCTGATGCTTCCGATTTTCGGTTTGAAGCTTTTTGTTTGCCTTGTTGATTGCGTGCGCTATCGTTTGGATTGTGGCTCTTTTATCAGTTGAAAACCCGATTTTACCCGAAAGCGACAAATTCAGACTTGAATCACTGACATTTGAGATTGCGGATTGTTCCTGAAAAATTGCATAAATATTGATTTTGAAATCAACACTTCGGGCCGAAATTTCTGTTTTCGAAATCTGAACAGTACCATCTCTTTTCCACAAAAATTCAGGTTTTACTTTCAGAATCGAGTGTGCATCGGTTTTGATTAGAGTAACCAGTAAATTCAACTTATTTCCTGATGCAGCGCTTTGTATGCGAAGCTTTAATCCTTGCCATTCAATAGTCAAATCAGTATATTCACCATTATAGCTGCGACATCCCTGATCTATCTTTTCAATCAGCTCTTTATCATTTCCCTGTCGCCCAATCAAGGCATTTTCCAGCGTTCTTCCGGTTTCTGAATTATGCAGTTGCAGGTTGAGTGCAAAACATTCAGGCAAGAGAACATGCGACAATACACTTTTCGTGTTCCAGGTATTCCAGCCATTGGCCAGGCTTTTCTGCAACTGTTTATATTCGTTTCCTGATTTTTTATCTGGTTTGCTACTTTTTGAATATACACTAATTGGAATACATGTTCCAATTAGTGCAACAAAAAGAAAAACTAAATAATATCTTAATCTTCTGATATTCATTGTGTTTTATTTAAACTACTGAAACCAATTTGGTAAAAGCTTTTACTCCATTTTTTATTGAAATCAAATACAAACCCTTTTTGAAAGTGCTCACATCAATACATAGTGTTTTGCTACTTTGAGATTGTTGCTCATAGATTATTTTGCCATCGAGAGAACAAATTGAAACAATGGTGTCGTAATCAATATTTGAAATCGTTATTGTTTCAGAAGCCGGATTGGGATAAATAATAAAATTCTGATTATCGGTGTTTTGTATGAGACCGGTAGCATTGGCTTTAATAGAAATATAATCGACATTAATGTATCCGGTATTTCCGGTATCGTACTGATATTTAATTGTATTATTTCCGGCATTCAGCGTTACATTATCAACTTTAGTTCCCCAGGCATCCCAACTTGTCGTATTTGGAAAACTTACCTGACGCACTTTCTCTCCGTTTACGTATAAATTCATTGTTTTTACCGAAGTTCCACTACTGTAACGGCAGCTAATATCGGTACTTCCGCCTGCTTCGGAGTTCACGGTAAATTCGATGTTGTTACCTACTGTACCCACATTTCCCCAAAAGCCAGAACCTGTAAACCCGGGATGGTCAGTTGCAATTAAGCCTCCACTTATTGTGGCATTTTCAGCTTCATAATTTGTAAAAATTCCAGAATTTACTTTTAAAACCGAACTTAATTCCGACCAATTACCTTGATTATCAACAACTTTTATGGTAAAACTATAATCTGCATTCGGAATAACTCCGGTTAAAGAATAGGTGTTTGTCGGAGTTTTGGCCATCGATATTCCATTGTTGAAAACCTCGTAGGATGCCACTCCAACATTGTCAGTTGATGCTGTCCATGATAAAACAAATGAGGTGTTTGAAAATTGCAAGTTTTTAGGCACACCGGGTTTGATGATATCAATGTATGAATAGGCTAATTCTGCCAATTCGGTACTCGCGTTTCCACCGTTAGCGGTTATATCAATTTTATAGTACTTATAACTGTTTTCGTTCACAAAGGAATAAGCATATTTAGTGGATCTTGCAGCCAAATTCTGATTGGTTTGTGTATTCAAAATTACCCATGTATTTCCATCGGTTGATGCCTGAAGAGTCCAATCCTTAGGGTCTTTAGTAGCGTCGGATCCCGTAGTTAAAGAATAAGTATTCATTTTCGAAGCGATAGCCAATTCATATCTCAACCAAGTGGTTGATGATGCTGCAATCCAGGTTGTGTTAGACAATTCATCCTTAAGTTTTGCATAACTATTGTTCGGCAAACTCTCCCCACTCCCAGTAATTACAACCTGAGGAGTTATAACATCCTTAGACCATGCCCAACCTTTGGCAACTGCGTCGGCCCACATTACAGGAAAGTTAGCATTAAACTGAGTGGTTCCGTTGATAAACCACATATCCCAACCAATTCCCAATTTTTCGCAGGTTTGATTGACATACAGGTCGTTGTCGAACGAAGGAGAACGCCACTCATCGGTATTTAATAAACCGTTTACCCCTGGAGGAAAACTGTTTTCGCTGGGCCAACCGGCATAACGCTGGTGAAGATTGCGAAGGTTTTTGGCTTTTGTTGCAGCACCATAGGCGGCATCGTTGTTATAAAGGTGATAAGCAAC
>JBBQMQ010000540.1:0-2438 GCA_038329115.1 Bacteroidales bacterium | reverse complement strand
TAAATAATAACTATGAAAAACAGACTCATTGGAAGATTGCCCAAAATTGGAATCCGCCCGGTTATTGATGGCCGCGAAGGTGGCGTCCGCGAATCGCTCGAAGATCAAACCATGAAAATGGCTTTGAACTTAGTGGATTTTTTGACTTCAAATTTAAAATACAGCGACGGAACTCCGGTAGAATGTGTAATGGCTGATACTACTATTGGTCGCGTGGATGAAGCAGCGGCTTGTGCCGAAAAGTTCAAAAAAGAAGGCGTAGGAATAACTATTACCGTTACACCATGTTGGTGCTATGGCAGCGAAACAATTGACGTTGATCCACATACCATCAAAGCAGTTTGGGGTTTCAACGGAACAGAACGTCCGGGAGCAGTTTATCTGGCAGCAGCGTTGGCTGGTCACAACCAAAAAGGTTTGCCTGCATTTGGTATTTATGGTCGTGATGTTCAGGATGGTGGCGATAATACAATTCCAGCCGATGTACAGGAAAAATTGTTACGTTTTGCAAAAGCTGGAGTTGCTGCTGCTACATTGAAAGGAAAATCATATCTTTCAATTGGTTCGGTATCCATGGGTATTGCCGGTTCAATCGTTGATGCAAATTTCTTTCAGGAATATCTTGGCATGCGGAACGAATATGTGGACATGAGCGAAATCCTACGTCGTGAAAAATTAGGAATTTATGATCCGGAAGAATTCAAAAAAGCAATGGACTGGACAGTGAAAAACTGCAAAGCAAACGAAGGACCGAATACAAATCCACCTCATAAAACGAAAACAAGAGATGTTCTTGATAATGAATGGGAATTTGTGGTTAAAATGACGTTGATTATGCGTGATTTGATGATTGGAAATCCTAAACTTCGTGAACTTGGCTTTGGAGAAGAAGCATTGGGACATAATGCCATTGCTTCAGGTTTTCAGGGACAACGTCAATGGACAGATTTTATGCCAAACGGTGATTTTTCTGAAGCAATCCTGAATACTTCATTCGACTGGAATGGAATTCGCGAAGCATTTGTGGTAGCAACTGAAAATGACTCGTTAAACGGTGTAGCCATGTTGTTTGGTAAATTATTGACCAACACGGCTCAGGTTTTTGCCGACGTGCGTACGTATTGGAGTCCGGAAGCAGTTGAACGTGTTACCGGTCACAAATTACAAGGATTAGGAGCTAATGGTTTGATTCACCTTATTAACTCAGGTTCCGCAGCTTTGGACGGAAGCGGTCAGCAAAATGTTGATGGAAAACCGGCTATGAAACCATTCTGGGAAATTACAGAAGAAGAAGTTCAGAAAACATTGGATGCAACAACCTGGTATCCTGCCGAAGGTGAATATTTCCGTGGTGGTGGTTATTCTTCCTGTTTTTTGTCAAAAGGTGGAATGCCCGTAACTATGGCACGTATTAATTTGATAAAAGGTCTTGGTCCGGTACTTCAGCTAGCCGAAGGTTGGACAGTGGATATTCCGGCTGATGTTCATAAAAAATTAGATGACAGAACCAACAAAACATGGCCTACAACCTGGTTTGCGCCTCGTTTGACGGGTGAAGGAAATTTTGCAGATGTATATTCGGTAATGAATAATTGGGGTGCAAATCATGGTGCATTTAGCTACGGACACATTGGTGCCGACTTGATTACGCTGGCTTCAATATTGCGTATTCCGGTTTGTATGCACAACGTACCAACTGAAAAAATCTTCCGTCCGAGTGCTTGGGCTGCTTTTGGAATGGATGTGGAAGGTGCTGATTATCGTGCTTGTCAGACTTACGGACCAATTTATAAATAGTAAAAAGCAGACAAGGAAGTTGGGGCGTAGCAATACCTGCCCACATAGCCATGAAACCTGTAAAGGTATGCAATCGTTGAATTAAACAATCATACGTACGTGGGATTTCCAGAATGCAAAGACCAAGCTTTGTCAGGGGCTTTTAATGGCAACAAGTTAAAATCGCAGCTATAATAAAAACCTGTCCACTCATCCGAACAGTTTTTTTGGATAGCCAGCTTTAATTCTACAGCTTCGCGTGAGTAAAATTTGCCAATCTCATTTTTTTGAGTTGTCTGCATAAATAGTCCAGTGTAACACAAGGTATGCAAACTCATATAAGTAGATGTGAATTTCACGCCTCTTTTTCGGCTCTGGGTACTTAAGGAAAAACCCTAATTGATTTTCAATCAGTTAGGGTTTTTTATTTCAGTATTTGTACCAAATTTGCACCATTTTAGAAATTCATTCCTAAAAACATTCATTTAATTTTAGATGAAATTCTATTTAAATCCCAATTAGTAATACCGATTGCAGAAATAATTCAGTCCAATGTCGACTTCGTCTAATTGTACTGTTTATTTCTTCCGTTTCACGGAATGTACCATATGCATCGGCATTATACCAAAGATGACTTTGGGCTGAAATAAAAGTTCATTTGG
>JBBQMQ010000539.1:0-2438 GCA_038329115.1 Bacteroidales bacterium | reverse complement strand
TGCCATACGCGAAGGTTGGCGGAAACATAAAAAAACGGTGAAGGCAGAAAAAGAAAAACTGGACGAAGCAAATGAAATGAATCAGTAGAAGAGTGCCACCGACCGTTTTCTTGTCGGCTATTTTGGTTGTTTCGGATTATTTCGCAGCTTTTTGTCCTGTTATTTTCTTTACAATAATCGATAACAAAATAGAAAAAGTAAGGAAACCTACAATCACTCCCAATGAAACAAAATTGCTGATATGAAACGAGCTTCCGAGTTCGGATGCCAGTTCGTTAGCACACATTTTAATGCCGATAAACGAAAGAATTCCCGCCAGTGCATATTTCAGATAATGGAAATAATCCATAATACCACTCAAAGCAAAATACAACGAACGCAAGCCTAGAATGGCAAATATATTGGAAGTATACACGATAAAAATGTCTTTTGAAACCGATAAAACGGCCGGAATGGAATCGACAGCAAAAATTAGATCGGAGATTTCAATAAAAAGCAAAACGATGAAAAACGGTGTGGCATAAAGAACTTTATCTTTACGAATAAAAAAATGAGGTCTTGACATGTCGTTTGTAACCGGAAAAACCTTTTTAAAGCCACGGATGATAATATTGTCGTTTGGATTAAATTCGGCATCTTCTTTCTCAAAAAGCATTTTGATACCCGTGTAAAGCAAAAATGCTCCGAAAATATACATTACCCAATTGAAGCGTTGGATCAATGCTACTCCGGCAAAAATGAAGATGGCACGCATTACGATAGCTCCGATAATACCCCAAAACAGAATTTTGTGCTGAAACTTTGGATCGATTTTGAAGAACCCGAAAATCATGATAAACACGAAAAGGTTATCAATACTCAGCGATTCTTCAATCAGGTAAGCTGTTAGAAACTCAAGCGCTTTTGATTTTGCGAGCGACATTGCTTCAGACTCAGGCAGGTTGAAAGCGTTAAAATGACCAACTAATAAATAAATTCCGGCATTGAAAAGCACTGCCAACCCAATCCAAAACAAACTCCAAAGCAGAGCTTCTTTCACCTTGATAACTGAATTTTGCTTGTGAAATACAAACAAGTCTAAAGTAAGCATGAGTAAAACAAAAAGAATAAATCCAATCCAAAAACTAATACCAATTTCCATAATTCAGGTTTTTATATTAAATGTTATGTCCCTTTAAAAGTAGCTTCGAAAAGGACTACAAAGTAAATCAATTAAACGCACATACACAAAATTTGTTTAGGTGTGGATTTCTAAATATATTAATTATTTGGGAGTGCTACTAATCTAAAAAAACATTATCTTTGTACTATATCTGACTTTCTTTCAGGAGTTTTTTGCGCCAAAACAAACTTCTGCTGAAACCAAATTGAATAAAATGAGAAGAACACATTTGAGAACATGGATTCTATATGCTGCTATGCTGATTTTGTTCGGTGTTTTTAGCTATGTTTTGTTCCAGAAAGGAGAAAATCTTGAAATCCAGACAAGTGTTCAAAATCATTTTACAAACTCAGGTAGTGGATTTGAAATGTTCAAAACTTCACTTCTTCATAATATAGCCGAACCTGCGGCTATGTTGTTACTTCAAATAATTTCCATTCTTATCGTTTCACGCTTGTTCGGATTCTTATTTTCGAAGATTGGTCAACCGACTGTTATTGGTGAGATTCTTGCCGGAATTTTACTCGGTCCTTCGTTGCTCGGTTATTTTTATCCGGAGACATTTAATTTTCTTTTTGCTACAAATTCTCTTGGTAATTTGTATGTGTTGAGTCAGATAGGGTTAGTTTTATTCATGTTTACCATCGGCATGGATTTGAATTTGGGGGCATTGAAAGAAAAAATGGGCGTAACCTTTGTCATCAGTCATGCAAGCATCATCATTCCTTACCTTTTCGGAATGATAATGGCCTATTTTATTTACAATGAATTTGCAGCTGGGCATACCAATTTTCTTTCATTCGCACTGTTTATGGGCATTTCTATGAGTATAACCGCTTTCCCGGTACTTGCCAGAATTGTACAGGAAAAAGGACTTACCAAAACGCATTTGGGCGTCATGGCGATTGCCAGTGCAGCGATTAATGATGTGACTGCATGGTGTATTTTGGCAGCTGCCATTGCCATTGCGAAAACGGGTAGTCTGGTCAGTTCGTTGTATACTATCGGTTATTCAGTGCTTTACGTCTTAATTATGTTTATTGCCATTCGCCCGTTCCTGAAACGTGTTGGCAAAATTTACAGCAATAGTGAAGTATTGAACAAAAGTATTGTGGCTTTTTTATTGCTGTTTCTAATTATTTCATCCTATACAACCGAAGTAATCGGAATCCACGCTCTGTTTGGTGCTTTCCTGGCGGGAGTTATCATGCCGCCTTTTCCTAATTTCAGAAGACTTGTAATTGAAAAAATCGAAGACGTTTCAGTCACGCTTTTA
>JBBQMQ010000538.1:0-2451 GCA_038329115.1 Bacteroidales bacterium | reverse complement strand
TATGGATATAAGCTTTCTTGTCATTAACTATTTAATTTTGCAACAACCAACATGTTTTATTTCCTTAGCCACTGTTTTGGCTATAATTGCAGCCCAGGAGCAACTGGGTGAATTTGATCAGGGATGAAAACGGCATGATCACTTAAGGCTTTGTAAAGGTCAATGACTTTGAGTTTTCGCAGTTTGGCCACCTGTTTCACCATCGTTATCACATCCACACAAATTTTACTATCTCGGATTCCCCATCTTTCGCATAGGCTGACACTGGCAAACAGAGGTAGATTTTAGGATGAGCAGGTAAAGCTTGTTGTGTGTCAATGAGCGATAAATAATCCGTTAGATACTCATCTTTGTAAATCCAATTCATGGGTTTAGTATCATTAGTACTCAATTTGATAACTACCACATTTGTATTAAATGCCATCCAAGCATCCATCTGTAGTTGTTTTCTACAGGGTTTATTTCCTTTACGCAAAAGCGTCTAACCGCTATTCCCGAAATTTTTCACCTCCCATTTATTACCTAGCAAACGACTCAATTGGGCGGGATAACTCAAAGAGTCGCGATTGTCAATTCATGCACCGAAAGCAATGCTATTAACAATACATGCTACTCGAATCTGAGATTGTGCAACAAAAGTTATATTTAGTAGAGCAATACATAATATTGATATTACTTTTTTTGTTTTCTTACTTATTTGCATTTCCTGTTTTCTTATATAATATTTTTAAATCTATTAATGGAAAACATAACATCAACAAAATAACTGCTAAATTGTATTTTCTCATAATTTTAGAATATATTTATTTCCAAGCCGTTACACTTCCTGGGCTCAATGTTTTATCGCCGATTATGATAAAGTTTTCTTTTGAAACAGGCAACTCAAACTGTTTAGAACTATAATTTACAGCTACCCAAAAACCATCGCGCCATTCAACAAAAACATAATCAGGCAAGTCCAGAATTTGAGCACCGGATTGTACATAAAATTTACGAAGAAGTGCTTTTTCAAGTATTCCTTCTGTTGAAACCACTCCTACATACATTACACTTCCTTTGTTCAGTTTATAATTTATAACTGCTGCTTTCCCTTTATAAAAATTATCGGTATGAGTTGACCAAACTTCAGTATTTTCGTTTGGTGAGAGTACATCGCCCCAAATATTCCAACTATACTTTTTATCCGAAAATTCAACAGTAGAAGTCTTTGTAGGTGGCAATTGATCGAAAAAATCGATTTTTGCCCCAATTAAATCCCAAATTGGTTGTTGGAGTAAGGTTTCCCATAAATGTCCATTATTATCTTTCATTCCTGTTCGAGATGTCAGCACTAAATGACCTCCATCGGCTACATATTTTGTCCATTTATCAATCAACTTTTTGTCAACCATTTCGTAGGCAGGAGCCACCATAAACGGATATTTTTGGATATCAAAACTGTCGGTTTCTTGAATAAAAGTAACGGGACATCCCATTGATTTAAGACTCTGATAATAGGCATAATAATGTGCCCAAGTATCCCAGGAATTTGTGCCTTTTGAATCTTCCAGCGACAGTAGATTTTCTTGTTTCCACAAGAATGCCGTATTGCGAGATTGAATTTCAGGAAGGATTTTTAGAGATTGAGAATTGTCAATTTTCAGTTTGCTAATCTCTGCAATAGCTTGAACATACTCTTTACCACCCGGTGAAACAGTTACTCCATCAGGCTCAACAATACCTTTGTGCATCTGCTCACCACCAAAAAGTGGTTGACGAAAACGATAGGTGCAAACAAATTTTTCGCCCAACCCAAAACAATGCCAAATCCACATTCGAACTGCACCCGGAAGTGGCTGAGCATTCCATTGACCCCAGTTTATTTGTCCAGGTTGAAGTTCCATAATACCAGTAAATCCTTTCATGGAGCGTGCCATCTCACCCGAAAACGACAGTTCCATGCCACTTCCAAGTCGATAAGCCAATTCTCCCTTGTCGGTATTCAAAAACGTACTCAACAAATACATGGTGTGCGAAGCAAAATCCAAATCGTTTTGACTGCGGAATAAATCGACAGATGGAAGGAATTTATAATAGGCAAAATTAGTTGTTACCCATTGGTTTTTTGAAATTTTACTCCGCAAAATTGTTGCTTGAAACCGCAAAGCTTCGGCAAGTGCATCGGCAGTGTAGCGTTTAAAATCGAGCAAAGCATGCGGATTTCCGGCATATTCATTTTTATTGGGAATAAAAATCTGGTTGAAATTAGTATAGGTAAAACTCCAAAAAGATGCTCCCCAACTTTCGTTTAATTTTTCAATAGTTTGGTATTTTGCTTTTAACCATTTTCGGAATGCATTTTGCGAAAAATCCGAATAATCGTAAAGTCCTTCAAAATGTGGTTCGTTATCAATTTGCCAACCAGCCACAATTGGATTATTACCATATCGCTCCGCCATTTTTGAAACCAAC
>JBBQMQ010000537.1:0-2476 GCA_038329115.1 Bacteroidales bacterium | reverse complement strand
GCTACGGGCGATAAAAAATGGTTGCAATACGGTGAAGAAACTGCTGCACAATTTTCAACTTGGGTCATGCCATACAACTATGTTTTTCCAGAAAGTTGCTTGTTTGACAAACTCAATATACAAACCACAGGTGCTGTTTTTGCCAATACCCAAAATCGACATGGTTCTCCTGGTATCTGCACACATTCCGGTGTAGCATTACTGCGCTTATATCGAGCCACGAACAACCCCAAATATTTGGAATTGCTCAAAGAAATTGCTCAAAGCATTCCACAATTTATGTCACACAGCACGCGTCCAATTGCTGGAATGGCCCCAGGTTGGATTAACGAGCGGGTAAGCACCACCGACTGGTTCGAAGGTATTGGCGAAATAAAACCCGGTTCTACTTGGGCCGAAACTGCTATGTTACTAACTGCGGTTGAATTACCAGGAATATATGTAGATGCCGAAATGAAAAAATCGTTTGATTTTGATTGCGTAAAATCAGAAATTATAAAAGTAAATAATAAATATGTAAAAATAAAACTTACAAATCCAACAAAGTTTGAAGCAAAAACAACCATTCTTATTGAAAATAAACAAGCAAAATCACTCGGTTGGACAGAAAATAAATTATTAAATCGTCCGAAACTCACCTTAAAACCAGGTGAAACAAAAAACATAATCATAAAATACTAACATTTCTTTTCCCCGCAATTTATCCCTATAAATCGGGAGGGGTAAGGATTCATCTACTACAGCATGAAACGCAGCGAAATCAACAAACACATGCAAGCAGCCTTGCAGTTTTTTAACGAAAGTAAATTCTATTTACCAACTTGGGCAACTTATACTCCAACTGATTGGAAAGGAAAAGGTTCTACACACTCTGAAATAATTGATAATGTGTTGGGTTGGGATTTAACTGACTTTGGCAGCAACAATTATGCAGCAAGAGGTTTAATGCTCTTTACTATTCGGAATGGAAATTTCAACAAAGACAAAAAGCCTTATTGTGAAAAAATTATGATTGCTGGAGTAGGTCAAGAAACACCGATGCATTTTCACCGCCTAAAAATGGAAGATATTATCAATCGTGGCGGTGGAATATTAGAAATCAAATTTTATAATTCAAACCCAGATGGTTCGTTTTCGGACAAAAACTTTATAATTAAAGTTGATGGTGTAGTCAAAGAATTAACTCCAGGCGAATTGGTTCAATTACATTCCGGACAGAGTGTGTGTATGGAATCGGGCGTATATCATCGTTTCTATGGAGTTGGCAAACCTGTTTTGGTAGGCGAGGTAAGTACGGTAAACGATGATACAAACGATAATTCCTTTTACGAAGAAGTGGGTCGTTTTCCTATAATTGAAGAAGATGAAGCACCATTGTTCTTGTTGTCAAGCGAATATTCAGCATACCTTTAATTTACAAAATGGCAAGAATTAGAGTTTCAGGCACAGGCTGCGCATTGGGCGATTTTGTATATAATCATGTCGATTTTTCATCAGCGGCTTTTAATAAATATGTTTCCAAAAATGCTGGCGATGGCGGATTAGAACCAGGAAAGTTAGTTTTCACGCAAGAATTGGAAAAATTTTCGGGAGAAAACTTCAAAGATATTTTACAGGAATTAACTAATGACAGTATTTACGATGCTTTTAATATTGGCGGACCAGCTATTGTTGGTTTAATAAATACAGCACAGTTACTTCAATATACAGATGTCGAAGTTTGTTTTTATGGTGCAAGGGCAAATGATGAGCGTGGCAATGCTATCAGCAGATTAATAAAGGATTTACCGTTAAATTTGGAAAATTACAAGGTTTTTGAAGGCGAAACTCCATACACCGACGTGTTGTCAGATCCAAACTTTGCTAACGGAAAAGGTGAACGCACTTTTGTAAACAATATTGCTTGTGCCGCTGAGTTTGACGAAAATTTTTTAGACGAAAATTTTTGGAATTCTGATATTATTGTTTTTGGATCAACGGCTATAGTGCCTAAATTACACAACAATCTTACAAATCTTTTGATTAAAGCGAAATCAAATGGAGCATTAACGGTTGTTCATACAGTTTACGATTTTATCAATGAAAAGCAACATCCAGAAAAACCTTGGCCGCTTGGTAATACATTAGATAGCCTTCCTTTAATAGACCTTTTAGTTATGGATTTTGAAGAAGCACTCCGTATTAGTGGACGATATGATATTGCTTCTGCAAAAGAATTTTTCATTCAAAATGGCTGTAATGCATTTTTGATTACCCACGGTGCACAACCAACTTATGTATATTCCTCTGGTGCGTTATTTAAATCTATTGATACCACTTTACCTGTTTGCGAATGGATTAACGACGATTTTTCTCATAATCCTAATTTTAAAGGTGATACTACAGGTTGTGGCGATAATTTTGTAGGTGGAGTAGTTGCTAATTTAGTGAATCAACTTAGGAAGAATGTTACTAATTTTTCGCTTGTCGATGCTAC
>JBBQMQ010000536.1:0-2477 GCA_038329115.1 Bacteroidales bacterium | reverse complement strand
ATGGGCGAAATTTGGGTGAAAGGTCCGAATGCACTGGCTTTTATTCAATATGTTACTACCAACGATGCTTCGGTGCTTCGTGACGGGAAAGTTCAATATTCGTGTTTGCCGAATGGCAATGGCGGGATTGTTGACGATCTGCTGGTTTACCGTGTAGATGACGAAACATACCTCCTGGTGGTAAATGCTTCGAACATTGAAAAAGATTGGCAATGGATGCTTAGCCAGAATAAAGTTGGTGCTATACTGTACAATGCTTCTGACGAAATTGCACAGCTTGCCGTACAGGGTCCGCTTGCATTGAAGGCGATGCAAAAGCTTACCGATACCGTGATTACTGATATGGAATATTACACCTTTAAAAAACTTGATTTTGCCGGTGTCAAAGATGTGATATTTGCTACAACCGGATATACCGGATCAGGCGGATGCGAAATTTACATGGCTAACGAGGATGCGGTGGCTATCTACAACGCTGTTATGGAAGCTGGCGCAGAGTTCGGAATCAAGTCTATTGGCCTTGCTGCCCGCGATACACTGCGCCTCGAAATGGGTTATTGCCTTTATGGGAATGATATTGATGATACTACTTCGCCGATTGAAGCCGGGCTTGGCTGGATCACCAAGTTTACAGATGAAAAAGATTTCATCAATAAAGATATCTTTCTGAAACAAAAAACAGAAGGAACAACGCGCAGGCTGGTGGGTTTCGAAATGGTTGACAGGGGAGTTCCCCGCCATGGATATGATGTGTTGGATGCCGAGGGAAATAAAATTGGAATTGTAACCAGCGGAACCATGGGCCCATCAGTTAAGCAAGGCATTGGGATGGCTTACGTTCCAAAAGCATATATGAAATCCGGAAGCGAAATATTTATCAGCATACGCGATAAGGGTGTAAAAGCACAGGTGGTGAAGACTCCTTTTTACAAAGGTTAATCCCCTGCCTGATAAATTATAACATTGAAAATGCGCAGCAAATCAAATTGGCTGCGCATTTTTTTTATAGATTTGTTTCATGAAGAGTATTGAGGTTGTTTTGTCGCCTGCATTATTTGAACACCGTATAACTTTTGATGATTATATTGTTGTTGTAATTGATGTGTTACGCGCCACCACTGCATTTTGCGCCGCATTCGAGAGTGGCGTTGAAACTGTAATTCCTGTTTCCGGTCTGGAAGAATTACTCGAATTTAAAAATAAAGGATACCTGACGGCTGCCGAGCGTGATGGTAAAAAGGTGGATTTTGCTGATTTTGGCAATTCTCCTGTGGTGTTTTTGAAAAGCAATTTGAAAGATAAAAAACTGGCATATTCCACTACCAACGGAACACAGGCTGTTGAAATGGCAAAGAGTTCTGGCAATATTGCAATAGCTGCTTTTGCTAATCTACAAGTGATCAGCAAATGGTTAACTGGTCAGAATAAAAACATTGTCATTTTATGCTCAGGCTGGAAAAACACTTTCAGTCTCGAAGATACACTTTGTGCCGGTGCTCTGGTCACATCTCTTGAAGTAACAGGAAAGTTCATACATGTTTGCGATGCTTCTGATATGGCGCTTAAACTTTGGAAATCATCAGAAGACCAATTGCAGGAAGCCGTTCAGAAAGCAAATCATTACCATCGCCTCGTGAAACTTGGTCAGCTTGAAGATCTGAAACACTGTTTTCGTTTGAATACTTCTCACGCAGTGCCTGTATGGAATGGTGAAGGTTTTGTAAATTTTTCAAAAGTTAAAATCTGAAACTATTTCTGAATTCTTTATTTATAGCCAGAATTTAAATCTAAATTCAAATAATCCCTAAAAACAAACAATTATTATGAGAAAAATTATTTTAGTATCAATGCTGAGTGCCATCCTGATTTTTTCATTTAGCTGTAAAAAAGATGATAAGGTAACAACAGACACTGCCAGTTTTTCGGCAAAAGTTAATGGTACTTTGTGGACAGCAACCAATATGTTGGCCGGACATCAAACAACTGGTAATACAAGCAATGTCACAGGTATGGGTACAACAGCTGCCGAAATGATCTCGCTTGATTTTATAGGCAACGGCACCGGCACTTATAAAATGAAAGATTATAATATGGGGTCAGTTAGTATTGGAAGTATTGATTGTACGACATTTTTTAGTGAAAAGCCAGAAGGTGAAATTATAATTACCAAATATGATGCTGCCAATTCAAAAATTTCCGGAACTTTTAGCTTTAAAGCTGAAGATATGTCCGGAACGGTTTACACCATTAAGGAAGGGAAATTTGAGAATGTTAATTTGGTTGTTCAATAATTAAGTTCTGTTGAAAATTCTGACTTCGGATTATAATTATACGCATATAAAATATCTGCATTTCACTGACTTCCATTGCTTTTTGAAGGGTAAGTTTAGCTATAGCTTTAACCATATTATGCTGAAAATGAAAATCGTTTGTGCATTTATTTTGTTCAAATTAATCCATCTGTCAATAATTCTGCC
>JBBQMQ010000535.1:0-2494 GCA_038329115.1 Bacteroidales bacterium | reverse complement strand
TTTTAGTTAATCCGGCACGTTTAAAATTAGCGGTTGAGGAAAGTAACCACTCTATTCCTTTGGTATAATCTCCCAACTGAAGGCAAATTCGTGCCATTAATCTTTCGTTAAGCCCTATGGCTCTTAGGTCATTATTGGAGTTGGACATGGTCAGTGATAATGTTTGATAAGCTTCTGAAAACTTATCCTCACGGAAAAGGATTAATCCCTTCACACTATTGTACCAGAAATTTAATTCATGATTGTGTTTGATAGAAGAATAGTTAATTTGCCTGAACAGGTAAGCTGCACTATCATAATGATTGGATTCGCAAATGGCTGCCGCAGTAAAGAGTTTGCAAAGCATGGTTGTTTCACTATCCGGATGGACTTTTAATGTTTTCTGTATCTCTTCCAGAACTTTATCATTTTGATTTTCGAGATAGAAGCAAGTGATGGCTTGTGTTAGAGTTTCGGGATATGTCTTCCTATCATTTGATTTACAGCCTAAAAAAAGAACAAAACTAAATAATCCGATTCGTAAGAAAGTACAAAAATCCAAACCCCTCATAGCTGTTATATGATTTTAATTCATATTTGAAGTCACAATTCTTAAAATTACAAAACTACCGAATTGTGACGCATTTATATTGAATATAACTTAGGAATCAATTCAATCGTCTGCAAAGATATAAATTAACCTAACATAAAGCAATAGATGTTACAAATAATTTCAACAAAGTGATGAAAAGACATAATGAAGTGGCAAAAAGATTACCGGTGTAGTAACCCTTTATAGAACAAGTTATCAAAATAAGTTTTTGATTTTCATGCTATTCCCAACGGAAAATACAAAATAATCTGTTCCAACTTTTTTGATAGAACTCAATTCCCACCCAGCTCAATAAAGTGGCTTTTCTGTCATGGTCGGAGTGTTATTCAATGCGTTTACTGCTGAAATTTCAGGTTTTTTTTGTTATGTCGGCAAAAAGTCGGCAATGTCTTTAAAACAGAAACGCTAAATCCCTTATTATAAGGATTTAGCGTTTTTTAACTGCGGTACGGACGGGACTGACCAAGCGAATTTTATAATTATTTTAAACGCCACGAAAAACAGTCACATATGCTTGATATGCAGCATTATAAACAACTTTTAAGTGTTATTTTTTATGCAAAAGATTGCAGAAATATGCAATACTATTTGTTTGTGTGGTGCAAATTTGTATATTTGCACCACCGATTTTTAAAATAATATTATGGCAACCATTACAGCATTTATTAGGGTATCTACCAAGAAAGTTGAAAAAGTAAACATACGTTTTAGACTAAGAGATGGTAGAGGTATTCAACTGTTTCACAAAAGCGAAATAATTGTCAACCCAGACAATTTTGATGAGAAAGCTCAAAAAATAAAAGCAAAAGTTGTGTATAATGCCACCAATAGACAGGCATTCGATAAAAGCATTGCAGACCGCAAAGATATTATTTTCACCATATATAACGAACAGTCAAACAAGGAGACGCTCACCTCCGATTGGTTGGAAGACGCAATTGACAAATATTTGCACCCGGAAAAATACAATAGAACGATATATAAGCCATCCGATGAAACATTGTTATCATACATTGCTCATTTTATAAAAAAAGCACCTGAACGGAAAGACAAGAAAACCGGACGTTTATTAAACTTCAATAACCTGCAACAATACAAGGCTACTGAAAAACATATATTGAAATTTGCCGAAATTGAAAAGAGAGCAGATTATCAATTCAACGAGGTAAATACTAATTTTTACAATCGCTTTGTTACCTACCTACAAAACGAAATTGTTGAAACTGACAAAAAAGGGAAGCCGTTATTAATTCCGGTACTTGATGAAAAAGGTAAACCAGTTCTAAATGAAGATGGCACTCCTAAGCTAAAAATTAAAGTGCTAAAAGAAAAGTTCACTCAAAATTCAGTTGGCAAGCATATCAAGATACTCAAAATCATGCTCAGTGAAGCTAAGGCAGATACTTCAAGTTTTTATGTTTTTACCGAAGAGGTTGACAATGTCTATTTGAATGAAACCGAACTCCAGCAATTGAAAGACTTTAATTTCTCAGGCAGTCCCTATTTAGAACGTGTAAGAGATTGGTTTTTATTGTTAGCCTGGACTGGATGCAGATTCAGTGATTTAGCCAAAATAGGTTCTTCCGATATTAAAGACAACTTCATTACGTTCCGTCAACAGAAAACGAATACAAAAGTTACAATTCCTTTGCACCCTGTTGTTTTAGATATCCTAAAAAAGTATAACTTTGCAATGCCAGAGCCAATATCAAATCAGCGTTTCAATGAGTATATAAAAGAAGTCTGCAAACTAGCACAAATTGATGCTAATGAATCATTTACTCGTACAGTTGGTGGAAAATTGTTGACTGAAACAATGCCAAAATATGAACTCGTCTCGAGCCATACTTGTCGCAGAAGTTTTTGTACAAATATGTATAAAAGAGGGTTGCCAAGCTTAAT
>JBBQMQ010000534.1:0-2516 GCA_038329115.1 Bacteroidales bacterium | reverse complement strand
GTGAGTCTATTTTATTTTCGACTTGCTGCGCATTTACATTAATTGACAAATAGATAATGGCAAATAATGTTATTAATAACTTTTTCATTAGCGTTCTTTTTAAGATGTGCGAATACTATTCCTTTTGAGAACCTATTTCTTTTCCTTTAATAAAATGTCGAGCTTTTCTTTTGTTTCAGGAATTACTTTAAGAGACAATGTTTTTTTGAAACTCTCAATTGCTTTTGCTTTATCGCCTTTTTCCAGGTACAAATCTCCCAATCCATCATAACAATTAGCCGTTTCCGGATAGTTTGCAATATTTAGTTTAAATAATGCTTCTGCCTTACTGAATTGTTTTTGGCTCAACATATAGTATGCGAGACTATTAACCTGGCTTTCATCGGGTTTAACGAGATATCCAGTTTGCTCAGAAACATTATTATAATGCGTTGTTATAAAAGAATCCAGTTTGAAATCGGGATCGTTTAATTCACTGTTGTAAATTTTAAGTTTGTAATAATCAAAAATAAAACGGAGGGCATCATACTCCCCGACCAACCGGACGGAACTGTGATCGTCATTTTCATAAAATACTTGTTTGAAAACCAATTGATTTGTTTTGTTATTGGAAACGTATCTGATGAATTCCAGGTTGCTGCGGATAAGCTCAGTACTCTCAGTAGTATCTTTTTGAACTGCAAGCGTATCCATTCCACTTTCCATCCGGTTTGCCAATGCCATAAATAAGGTTTTCCCTTTATAATTCTTATTTGCTAAAATCAACTTTGCATCTGTTACAATTTGCTGATTGTTCCACCACAAAGCACCATCAAGAGAAACATAAGCATTGAACAAATAGGAATGATGTATTAACGTGTTCACAACAGCGAGGCCGCCAACGGAATGACCAATGAAGATCTTGTAGGGAGCTGTTGGGTAATTTGATTCGATGTAAGGCATCAATTCCTTTTCCACATAGAGCATGAATTTTTCACCATTGCCAACAATACCGGGAGTTTCCTTATCTGTACCAAATGTCAGGTCCGTCATACGGGCAGGATGTAAAATCCCGACTACAATCATTGGCGGACAAAGCCCTGCGTTACTCATGAATTCGGTTATGCTAACGACAGTATTAAAATTTGCATCTCCGTCTAATAAATAAATTACAGGGTAACATCCTTTACCGATATTAACATTTCCGTCATTGCTGTTTGGAATATGAATCCAGACTTTACGCTGTTCACCTAATATCTTTGAAGGTGAACTTTTTTCGAATCCAGTGGTAAAAGGATTGTTTTCCTGTGCCTGGGCACAAAAAGAAAAAAGCAACAATGCGAAAGAATACAAAAATGTTTTCATGGAATTATTACTGCTTTAAAGATGTGTTCAGCATATCAGGTTAAAAATATAAGCGATACATCAGGTTTGGAAACATTTCGAACTGTGTCACATAACCGATTTTGCCGGGAATCTTCTCATCATAAAACTCTGATAATTTTGCTTTTGCGTTGGTCATATTATCCAAATTAATAAAAAGCTCGTGGGTAACCTTTTGTTTGTTCCATTTGTAGCTTCCAGATAAGGTGACCTTGTACATATCCCCAAACTTTTTATCATATGCTTTACTATAATCCCAAAATTTATTGTTCGCCGGATTAACCGCTAAATTTCCCTGTGCATCTCTTAATAAAGGAATGTACCTTTGTCCACCTCCGAAAAATACTTTGGCATTTAAGTTGAACGTTTGGTTATCCTTCTTCCCAAGTTGATCGAATTCTTTTCCAACTAAAATATTTACCAGGTAGTTGCCATTGTATTTGGTATTCCGCTCAATTCCTTCAAGTGTTTTGTATTTTGAATCATACATTGAAGCATTGATTAAATAGTAATATCCTTTGCTGAAAAAACGCTCCAATGTAAGTTCCACTCCGTAGTTTTTTCCGGTTCCTTTATTTACTAATTCAACGTACCTGAAATCAGTTCCTTCATTAATGGTTGCATAATAGCTTGTATCATTGTTTTCTACTGGTAAATTGTAAAGGTTTTGGTAATAGGCTTCCAGCTTTAATCTAATGTTTTCTCCGAAACGTTTTTCAAACCCCATTACAAAATGATCTGCTTTTAGTAAATCCAGGTTTTTATTTGGTTCTGTCACACTTCCATCCGGTTGTTTCACCCTGGCAAAATAGTTGTGTACACTTTCCATTGTGCTGTGTTTGCCGTATCCTGCACTAAACGAACTTGTGGAGTTAATCTGCCAGTTTAAGGCAAGTCTTGGTTCAATCGTACTCTTCTTGTTATATAAAACATTCATATTATGAAGTCCAGCAACGATTGTAATGTTTTCGTTTATACGGTGCTTCCAACTTATGAAATTATTCAGAGTACCTATATTTTCATTAAAATCTGCCAATGTAGACATATTGGCTGAGCTACCCTGTGCGCTACTTAGCTTAGAATCATAACCGAGGAGCGCATATTTTGTACCTATTTGAATCGTATTTTTTGCATTTAACTTGTTGTTATAGGTC
>JBBQMQ010000533.1:0-2525 GCA_038329115.1 Bacteroidales bacterium | reverse complement strand
GATAGTACTTTGTTTCGACATCCTTTTTGTATTTACAAATTACCGGTAAAACCATTAGGAGTAATTTGTTTTATATTTGAAATAACTAATTTATCTTTTTTTCCAGTTCTTCAATCCGTTTTTGCATTGAATAAACCAGTTTTTGAAGTTCAGGTAGATTCTTATGTACAATAGCAGACTTGTGAAAGTTCATTACAGGAATGGCTGGATAACCTTGTAAAACCTGATTCGGAATTTTCACCGAATTGGGTACGCCGGTCTGTGCACCAAAAATAGTGCCATCGGCAATGGTCAAGTGTCCGGCAAGCCCAACTTGTCCGGCAAGAACACATTGTTTCCCTAGTTTTGTGGATCCGGAAATACCTGTTTGTGCGGCAATTACCGTGTTTTCGCCCACTTCCACATTATGAGCAATCTGAACGAGATTATCTATTTTTACACCTTTGCGAATGATTGTGCTGCCAAGTGTCGCTCTGTCAACAATCGAATTGGCTCCGATTTCAACATTATCTTCCACAATTACATTTCCCATTTGAGGAATTTTTTTGTAGGAACCATCCTCTGTAGGAGCAAAGCCAAAACCGTCTGAACCAATTACAGAACCCGAATGTAGAATGCAATTATTTCCTATAACACAATCGTTATAAATAGTAACTCCTGCAAATAAGCTCACGTTTTCACCCAATTTAACTCCATCTTCAATGCTGCAATGTGAATATATAACACTGTTTTTACCAATGATAACGTTTTCACCAATGAAAACAAAAGGGGCAATATATGTATTTTCTCCTATTTTAGCTGTCGAAGAAATAGACGCAAGAGATGATATTCCGGTTTTTTTAGGTTTGGACTGATCAACTAACGACATTAATAAAGCCAGTGAATGATAGGCATCATCAACTAGAATCAACGTTGCCTGAACCTCTTTTTCAGGTAGAAAGTCTTTGTTTACAAGCACTATACTTGCCTGACTGTCGTAAATGAAAGAACTGTATTTTGGGTTCGACAAAAAACTCAACGTACCGGGTTTTCCTTCTTCTATTTTTGAAAAGTCATTAACCTTGACCGAAGGGTCGCCTTGTATTTCACCTTGTAAATAATCTGCAATTTGTTGAGCAGTAAACTCCATATATAAAAAAATTTGAGTGCAAAAGTACTAAACAATTTCCAATAATACATAATATTCCTTAGTCATATTAAGAAATCACTACATGAATTCGTAAAATTTTCACTAACAAAATCAGCTCAGGAGTTGAATTTTGTTAAATACTAAAATAACAATAAAAATGCTTTACTACCTTTTTTGTTAAAACAGTAATGTTCAACATGTCTGAAGCTTCAGCAATGTCTTTCACTGTTCCATCTTTAAATAAAATGTTTATATTGTCATCTTCAGCACTATAAGTATCCGTGCTTACAATTTCTTCTCCCATGAAATAAGCCGCATCCTTAATACTAACGCTGAAATGATTCATGTATTGCTTCAACTGAATCTGGCGTTTATCTTCGTCAAAAGGTTCCGATCCGATTTCAACTTTAAATAATCGTCTGTTTGTAAAAGCTTTACAAAGAGTTGATAAGACAATATCTTTATGCGATGACCAAACTTTTATAGCAGAAACCACATCCGAATCATCCAGCCATGCAAAGTTTTCCAAAGGTAAGTCGGATGACATGAAATTGCTTTCATTTATCTCATTGTAAAGAAAAAAATGTAATGCGGGTGTTCCAAAAAGCGAATCTCCATTGCTTGCCAACTCTTTGGCACGTTTCAAAATATTCAGAAGCATTTGTTCGGCAGCAATCGATGTTTTATGCAAATAAACCTGCCAATACATCAACCGACGGGCAACTAAAAATTTTTCAATAGAATAAATACCCTTTGCTTCAACAACCAATTGGTCGTTCTTAATATTCAACATTTTGATTATGCGTGCCGAACCGATAATTCCCTCACTTACACCTGAATAAAAACTATCCCGGCTCAAATAATCCAATCTGTCCATGTCTAACTGGCTTGAAACCAATTGATGCAAAAATTTCTTTGGATAAGTGTTGGTAAAAATTTCCAATGTCTTGTCCAGTTTCCCATACATTTCAACATTTATTTTCTGCATCATCCACAACGAAATTTCTTCGTGGCTTATTCCTTTCACCAAACTATGTTCCAATGAATGCGAAAAAGGTCCGTGACCGATGTCATGCAACAATATGCAAGCCTGCACCGCTTCGGCTTCGGGCGGCGTAATTTCATTTCCTGCTTCACGCAATTGCGTGATGGCTTCACCCATAAGATGCATTGCACCCAACGAATGTTGCATGCGGGTATGTTGTGCACCGGGATAAACAAACGACGAGAGTCCTAACTGCTTGATTCTGTTAAGCCTCTGAAAATAAGGATGCTGAATAATATCATACAAAAAATCGTTTGGAATGTTGATAAATCCAAAAACCGGGTCGTTGATTATTTTTCGGTTGTTTTGTTTTTTGATTTTTTTTTTGGCAGTTAACTTTTACAAAGTTAA
>JBBQMQ010000532.1:0-2535 GCA_038329115.1 Bacteroidales bacterium | reverse complement strand
GGTCATTTTTGAAAAACTCCGGAGCTAAAGAAGTTTCTTCAGGACCTGCAGGTGGAAATGATTCTAATGCTAATGAAATTTCGTTATCGAGAGAAATGATTTCGATTCGAGGTGCAATATATTTTTTCCTTTTCATACGATAATAATTGTTTTTTAATGGTCACATGGAACTCGCATGTCAGATTATCACTGTCTTTGGTGAATCTCCATATTCATGCTCGTTTCATGATATTTTCTTATCTATTTATTCAGCTATCATTTCATTTTTTTGTAAATTGGAGTGCGACTTTAAATCACACTCCAACTACACACATGCTACTTGATGATGATTTTGGTTGTTAACTCCTTGCTACTATCTGACACCTTTACCACATACATTCCTTTTTGAACGCTTTTAGAAGTTTGGTTCGTTTTGGTTATACCTTCAATTAGTTTTTGACCCAAGATGTTATAAATTGAATAGTTGCTTTTTTCAGGAGCAATAATCGCAATTTGATTAGCTGCATTCACATAAACTTGTGTGTTTAGTTTCTCTGTGGTCTTCATTCCAGAAGTAGTGGTTTTTTCCATAAAAATCAGACTAAATCGATTGGCATCATTCACAATTGCTGAACTGAAAGAATATCCTTGTCCATCGGTTAAGTCAAAAACGTTATTATTTAGTTTATCTTTGAGCACGACTTCCATATTGGGGCTGATATTTTTTAATTCGGTAGCCGAGATCTTAAAATTGTTAGCTTTTTCGGTAGCAAAACCAATTGTTATTTCAGTTCCCACGTTGATTTCGTTAATGGCATTTATAGTTAGCTTTTCAGTACCCACTTGCGAGTAAATCTCTGCTTGGTTCGAACCAGCTGTATTAAAGTATTTAGGTGCATCGTACGAGTCAAAAGCATTCGAGGCATTGGCATTGACATAAATCACTGCTTCGTCGACACTTGCACCATTCGTAACACTTAAACGTACAAGTGGTATTTCACTTGCTATACTTTTTGGAGCTTTTAGGGCATTGGCACCTCCAGTTGTATTATGCGAACGCATGGAATTCTTAAAATTCAACATACCGCCACCAGTACCAGTTTTCACCCAAAATGCTTGCATTGGTGGAATCAAATTATTTACTGTCGATGGAGTTGCCACGCCTGAAGCGCTTACAGTAGCAAAAATATAGATAGAACCCTGATAATCCCATCTAACATCTCCGTCAGGAATGTTTGTTGTTCCAACTCCGCCAGTTGGTCCACCAGAAGCTACTGAGGTTCCAGAAGATGTTGCTATATAGAAACGAGTACCGTTGTAAACAATATTACCTACATTATAAGATGTATTAGGTGTCCAAGTATCTTTTCCATTGTAATTTACAGTTCGATACCAGATTGTTCCGGTTGGCATATTGGCGGTTTTTCCGTTGGCAAAATCATAATCATAAACTGCCGACCAGCTCAAATACGATGGATACGGATTCCCAACCAGATTATAACCATTTCCTTTACCTGAGGTATAGGTTAAAACAGGTGAAACATCGCCCGAAATAGTAGTATTTGAAAACGATAAAGTTATGGCTGCTTCCGGCTGAATAATATATCCCTTTCCTGCTGTGAGCGAAACACCTGTAGTGTATGGTTTCCAATAAGCCGACGAACCTGTTGCACCTAAATCTAAATTATCTCCAGCTTCTTGATATCCAAAGTAAGTAGAGCTTGCAGGTACTGCAACTCCCGTAACAGCTGGTGTGAAATACCAGTTGCGTGCCGAAGATAAATATTGTTTTACAGTAGCATTGATTGTTGGGGTGCTATAAATATCCATTATAGTGGCTGTGCCACTTGCATCGCTTTCGAGGGTTATGCCGTTGGTGACTGTTAAACCTCCACCATTCAATGTTAGTTTTGCTTCAGGGGCTACAGTAACAGATTTTACTGCCGTAGCTTGATTAATTGTAAGTTCTCCACTCGAAACGATAACATCACTAAGACTAGTTAATCCTAAATCAGATGCATTTTTTGTTCCACTCAAAATATAATTTTGACTTGTAAACGTAAATGCTGTACCAACATTAGTTGAACCATTGCTCAATTGAACCTGAACACTTAATCCATCACCACCATCGATAGTGGTAGGTAGTGCAACTGTGAAGGTTGCAACTCCGCTAACAGTTTGTGATGTTACATTTACATCACTTACTGTAGAAGTGCGTGGTGTGCCATCTATAGTATAACTTTCTGTATTAGTAGCGTTTAAGTTAGTAACCGAAACATCATGTTTGAATGTGTATCCAGAAACCAGATTATTATATTGGTCCTTGGCAGTACAAGTGATTGTTTGAATAGTTCCGGCTGATAACACTGATCCAATGGTGGCAGTTGAGTTGGCAGTAGGCAAACCTGTTGCAATTGGTTGAAAAATGGATGCATTGGCATAACCGGTGGCTATCACCCCAATAGTTTTTGTACCTGCTATTCGTAAATTTGCAATACTAGAACTGGCTGGTGTAAATGTAATTTTACCTACTGAAATTACATATCCTGCCGTCAA
>JBBQMQ010000531.1:0-2563 GCA_038329115.1 Bacteroidales bacterium | reverse complement strand
AACTTCAAAGAATGATGAAGTTATTATGCAATATTTGATGGAAGATGAGAGGTATATGAAATTGAATATTAAGGTATGAGGCGATAAACTTACCTGTTATTTCCAAACCAGGGAGTAACACTTTCAGATTTCATTTTATGTAGTCTGTACCGCCGTTCCATTCTTTCAAAGGTCGCTTCCTCCTGAAGCTTTTCACCAATTGGATTCACGATCGACAGATCATCAATTCCTTCTGTATTTATTCGATCTGATATCGGGTAGGCATTCATCTGTTCAAAAGGGTAGGGTAGAAGCATCTGAAGAACTTGTGAAAGACTCCGGGGAGATTTAATCCAATCTGTTTCGCGGCCCCTTGGCAGAATAACCGGCATTCGTTTGACACCTATTTTTTGTAACAAACTATTTGCTGTGGTGGTAATGATGGCAAATGAATTGGATTTTAAACCGGTTAAAGGATCTTTCCATTGGTCGTAAATCCCTGCAAAAGCGAAAGGACGCTCCTTGTTTTGCAGATAAACGAGATACGGCTTTTTATATGCCGACCATTCAATATAAGCATCAGCAATTACCATGCATCGTTGTGATTGAATAGGTTTTTTGAAGGAAGATTTCAGGAATATAGCATTCGATCCATTGTATTCCGGATCATTCTCCTGGTTCTTATCTCCTTCCGCCCTGGCATTGATCAGGTTCATCGGCTTATTTGCCCAATATGGAGTAAACCCAAATTTCATGGCTTGTAGCTCTTGGGAATGTTCGCAGGTAATCACATAGGTTTTTGATTCAGCAGTTACAACCAATGGCCCTGAAAATGGCAGAATATGGGGATTAATCCTAACCCGAAAACGATCTTCAATTTTATCCAGGTCGCTGATCAAAACAAATTTTCGGCACATGATTATAATTTAATCAAAAGTAATGATTGAAATATAATCAAGTTACTTCATTCCTTTCTTAGCCAGCCCATAATTCTTTCTTTTTCTATTTTCCATAGTCCGGTTTCAGTTTTATTTAGGTTGAATTTTACTCTGCTTGGCGTGAATTTACCGGGATTTTGTTGGATAATTTCAATGTAATTGTCAGTAACTTTAGAAACAATAGCTACATGTCCGAAGGTGGACTGTCCCATTACAATTAAATCACTAACCTTTGGCTTCGTCTTGCTTGGATTTGTATATTGGATTAATCCTCTTGCTTTATTTTCTCCTCCATCAGTTACTTTGGGATTAAAAAAACTTTTTGCATGTCCATAAGAATTAGGCATTTTATGATTTAAACACTCAAAATAATACCGTTTTACAAACTCTACGCATTGATATTTTAATCCAATATTATAACCATCCTTAGTATTCCTTCCTACAATAGTGCCAATTCCAGCATTATAATAAACAAATACACCGTTCAAACTATCAATAGGTTGTCCAACTGAATATTTGGAAATTACATTGAACTTTTTCAGCGTCCAATATCCTGCAGAACTCAAAATAAGTATTCCGATTATTGCAAAAATCCACCGTCTGATTTTCATACGTAATGTCTTTTTTTTGATGATATTTATCTATTCCTGTGCGACACCAGAATATTGTGCTATCAGAATAAAAGATATAAAAAGCAGAAATCTAAATTTCATTTTGGTTTGGCACCTATGGGTTTAATAAAAACAGAGATTATTAAACCCAATCCAACAACTATATCCACAATATTCCAGATTGGTCGGCCCAATGCAATTTTAAAAAATGGCTGAAACAGGATTGCAAGAGCAATATAGATGAACATTTCAGTTTGAAAACCTTGTTCAAAAGATTTAAAGGCAAGAAATGCAAATCCTATCATAGCTATAAACCGGACAAACTCATAGTATCCATAAGGCATATCTGTCAGGCAAACGAAAAAGAGAACTGCCAGAACTATTTTTATGATGTTGGTTAATTTATCCATTGTTCTAATTCTTTTCATTCCATAAACCCCTATTGTTTTCTCTGGCTTCTTTTTGATGTCTAACAAATTCGTCAGCAAATCTTACATTCGGTTGAATAGTCATCACCTTCGCAAATCCATTTTTAACCAATTCGGCATTTACGAAAGTTCCATCTTCAAGGTACACGTATGCCAGTGTCCGATTATACTTATCCAAGTGTCCAACATCATATTCCAGCTTCACTTTCTTCCCAGCAATCAATGAAATCATGTATTGTTTTGCTTCTTGACCAAAATATCCTATTTCTTTGTGAGCTGACTTTCTTGTTTCCGGGGTATCAACACCAATTAGTCGTATTTTCAGCACATTTGATGTCCCATCGTTTACATAAAATGAATCTCCATCTACAACTTTTTAACAGCATAATAACCATCACGAATTTCTGAATGGTATGAAGAATGAGTACCATTTCTATCGGATCCACCTTTATCTCTTTTGCCGCTTCTTGATTCACATGAACCCAATGAGATTATAAGACCTGTTAAAAGGATATAGAGAAGGGATCGATACATTTTATTTTAACTTATTAGATATCAAGATAACAATTTGAACAACGACCGTAAAAGTGAAACAATTCCAAATAAT
>JBBQMQ010000530.1:0-2606 GCA_038329115.1 Bacteroidales bacterium | reverse complement strand
ATGCCAAGTCTGCTATTCAAGCCTTGGACAATCAAACAGAAAGCCGGTTTTACGAGATTTTATTGCCGATGGGAATTTACACCGCAGCCCGATTGAATGCCGAACAGGGAACAAACTATAACGTTGAAAAAATGATAAACTGGGTTTTTGACGGTTGTAAAAACCCGAAAGGCCGTAATGGTTGGGGAGTGATTGTTGGCAAATGGGGAAATTATGATGTAAGCGGGTTGCAGGGAAGTATTATCGAAGGTGGTGGATATGCGTTTCTGATGAACAGCATGAAAATGGCCTGGCCACTTGTGCCAATGGTCAAGTATGAACCACAGTTTGCCCGTGCCATTGGCAAATGGATGCTCAACAATGTAAACTCGGCACGCTTGTTTTATCCAAATGAAATACCAGATGGTAATCAATGGTTACCCGAAATGAAAAACATTACAAACTCTAACGTGGCTTATGAAGGGTTAAGATACGAAGATTGTTACAATAAACCGGAATTGAAAGGAGTTCATCCGGTGGCATTGGGTGATGGTCCTAACTGGAATCCAAAAAATCCAAAAGAGACCATGTTCAGTTTGTACAGCACTTCGCCGGTGGGCATTTTTGGAGCCATTGTGGATACTACCAATGTAAAAATGATTTTAAAGCTTAATTGCAACGTAACTGATTTTTATGCCGAAAATCCTTTTCCAGTCTTTTTAGTTTATAACCCATATTCAGAAATCAAAACAGTAATTTATAAATCACACGGAAAGGTCGATTTGTTTGACTTAATCTCTAAAAAATATCTGGGGAAAAACGTTCCTAAAGACTTTAAAATAACTTTACCAACAAATCAAGCTGTATTAATTGTAGAATTAACGTCAGGTACAAAACTAAAAAGGACTAGAAATTGTTTAATTGCCCACAGTAAAATTATTGCTTATCAATGAAATTATGAAGAATCTAAACTTAGCCGATTATGAAAAAAATCTTATTACTCATTTATTTGAGTACTATTAGTTTTGGGTTATCTGCACAAAACGAATTTACGGTCAACGGTACAGTTAAAGATGCTGCCACAAATGAAGCTCTTATTGGTGTAAATGTTGTACTTATTGGTTCCGGTAACGGAACTTTAACCTCAGTGGATGGTTCTTATAAAATCATGGTTACCGGCAATGGAACACTTAAATTTTCATACATTGGTTATGAATCTCAGGAAGTGACAATTTCCGGTTCACAAAACCTTGACATTAAACTAAAACCCGATTCAAAACTCATTGAAGAGGTAGTTGTTGTTGGGTATTCCATTCAAAAAAAACGGGATGTGTTGGGAGCCATCAGCAAAGTTGACGGCGCTGAACTATCCAAAATTCCTTACGCATCAGCTCAACAAGCCTTGCAAGGTCGTGTAGCAGGCGTACAAGTTGCCTCCCAAACTGGAGCTCCGGGAGCTCCAATATCTGTTCGTATTCGTGGAACCGGTTCAATCAGTTCAGGCAATGAACCTTTGTATATAGTGGATGGTATCCCGGTGGAAGGAGCACTCAATAATCTTTCACCCAACGAAATCGAAAGTATGTCAATACTAAAAGATGCATCATCGGCTGCCATTTATGGGTCGCGTGCCAATAATGGTGTTGTGCTTATTACCACCAAAAGCGGAAAAACCGGCGAAGGAAAAATCACCTACAATACACAAATCGGATATCAAATGCATGGTAATCTGACAAAAATGGCAACCACCGATCAATATATTCAGATGTATAATGAAGCAGCTACGGCCGATAATAATACATCCATAGTACAAAGAGACCTTATTGCCGGAAATTGGTTAAAGGACTTTCCAAATGTCAATCACATCGAAGAAATATTTCGCACTGCACCCATTCAATCACATGAATTATCGATAAGTGGCGGAGACGAAAAAACGAAATATCTTGTTTTTGCATCCTACTACAACCAGGTTGGTATTCTTATGAACACAAACTATGAGCGGGCAAGTGTGCGTTCAAACATCAGCTCTGATGTAAAAAAATGGTTGCATCTGGATTTAAACGTAAGTGGCGGAACATCTTCTAATAGAACTGTCTCAAGTTCTGGCGACGGATTAATCAGCGAAGGCGGTAGCGTGGTTCGTTACGCTTTATACAGAAGTCCTGCCATTCCTGTATATGATGCGCAGGGTGGATATGTTGACCTGCCTTCCACCTATTATGGGAATTCAGTTTACAATTCATTTTTTGGCGATGGGTATAGTCCCGAAGGATTAGCTGCCAATACCGACCGGGTAAAAAAAATCAAATCTTTACTGACTACAGGGAATATGATTATCAAATTTCCTGCCAATCTATTTCTGAAAACCACTTTTGGGTTGGATTACTCCAATGCAGAAATGCGTGAATTCTATAATATCTGGATGCTCGACAGGGCCAATAGTCCGAATGCATTAAATCTATCAAGTTCAACAGATATTAATTGGACAGTAAACAGTACTTTGAATCACAGCATTAAATTGGGTGAAAATCAGAATATGACTTCCCTGATTGGTGTGGAAGCTATCAAAAGATCCGGAACTAGCCTGGGAGTTAGTGACAGTGAATTTGCCAATACCGATCCGAATT
>JBBQMQ010000529.1:0-2612 GCA_038329115.1 Bacteroidales bacterium | reverse complement strand
GATTGTTACTGGAATCGTGACGACCGCTATTATAAAAAAGGCAACTGGCATGGTGATGCGAAGTTGGATGGTGGAACCTTATTCACTCAGTTTTCGCATTTTATTGATATTATGTATTGGTTATTTGGTGATGTTCAGAATATTCGTGGGAATTTTGCGGATTTCAATCACAAAGATTTGACTGATTTCGAAGACAGCGGCGTAGTTACATTCGATTTTATCAACGGCGGTATGGGTAATTTGAATTATTCAACTTCCGTATGGGATACAAACCTCGAAAGCAGCATAACTATAATTGGCTCGAAAGGAACAGTGAAAGTAGCTGGACAGTACATGAACGAAGTAACGTATTGCCACATAAAAGATTACGTAATGCCTGAGTTAGCACCATCCAATCCACCAAACGATTACGGTGCATATAAAGGTTCAGCTCAAAATCATCATTATGTAATTGAAAATGTGATTGAAAAACTGAAAGATAAAGGAACAATTACTACCAATGTGCTTGAAGGCCTAAAAGTCGTGGAAATTATCGAACGGATTTATGCTGTGCGCGATACACAGTGGAAAAAATGAGGAAATAATTAATTCTTTACATTATGATTCAACGAATTCAAAGTATATATTTATTCATCATTGTTATTCTGGCAGGTTTGACCATAGTAATGCCTGTTGCCGATTTGATTAATTCAAAAGATAATTTAAATTATTTACTTGACTATAAAGGAATTTCATTAATTCAACCAACAGGGATAGCCGTTTTAAAGACAACTACCTCATTTATAACAACTTTTGCAGCTGTATTTGGTACGATAGCATTAATAACTATTTTTTCGTTCAAAAACATAGTGAAACAAATCAGATACTTGGTATTAAATTTCTTGTTTATGGTTGCTTATTATGTAGCATTGATTATCTACATTTCCATAGCTTGCAAAGAATTTTCAGCCGATTTTCATATACGTATATCCGCCAGTTTTCCATTTATTGCCATGATTTTAAACTATCTGGCTATAGGTGCAATTGGCAAGGATGAAAAACTAGTGAAATCACTGGACAGACTGCGATAAAATACATGCTGATATTCTGAAAACGCCTTTTAACCGGGGCGTTTTTTGTTTCGGCAAAAAAGCGAACTTAATTTGCGTTCAACTGTTTATTGATAAAATCAACGAACGGAATCAATGAAAACAATCAGCAACTTAATTTTTGCATTCCTTTTACTGTTTGGTCAAAGTGCATGCAGTCAACAAGATAAAAAAATGAAATATAATCCACTTACTCCCGAAGAACAGGCCGTCATTCTACATAAATCTACCGAAAGACCTTTTACCGGCGAATATGAAAATAATTACGCCAAAGGCACTTACGTTTGTAAACGTTGTGATGCGCCTTTGTACCGTTCCGAATCTAAATTTGATGCTCATTGTGGCTGGCCAAGTTTCGATGATGAAATTAAAGGTGCTGTAAAACGAATTCCTGATGCTGACGGACAACGTACTGAAATTGTTTGCACTAATTGCAGTGCGCATTTGGGACATGTGTTTTTAAACGAAGGTTATACACCCAAAAATACACGTTATTGCGTCAATTCTATATCAATGAAATTTATACCAGATAAAGTTATGAAAGCAGGAGAAAAAAATCAGGAAACAGCATTTTTCGCTTCAGGTTGCTTCTGGGGAACTCAATATTATTTAATGAAAGCACCCGGAGTTATTTCAACTACGGTGGGTTACATGGGTGGATATACTAAAAATCCAACTTATCAGGAAGTGTGTACAGGCGAAACGGGTCATGTGGAAACAACAGAAGTGGTTTTTGATAATACCAAAACCTCGTACGAAAATCTGGTGAAATTATATTACGAAACACATGATTTTACGCAGGTTGGAGGACAGGGACCGGATATCGGTGACCAATACCGTTCGGTAATATTTTACGCAGATGAAGATCAGAAGCAGATTGCTGAGAAATATATCAATATATTAACTGCAAAAGGATACAAAGTGGCAACTATTCTGCGTCCGGCACCGGAATTTTGGAAAGCCGAGGATTATCATCAGGAATATTACGAAAAGAAACACGGCACGCCGTATTGTCATATTTACAGAAAGATATTTTGACCCCACCTAACCTCCCCAAAGGGGATGAAATTAAAAGTTCCCCTTTAGGTTAGGGTAATTTCTTTATTGTGGACTTACTTTATATCCTTCTTTTTCAAGTCGTTTAATCAATCCGTTCTTGCCACCAAGATGCAAAGCACCTACAGCAATAAAACAGGACGATTTTTGCATCATCTCCGGTAATTTTGTAATCCAGTCGGCATTGCGGTTATCAACGAGCATGGCATATTCCTCTTCGGTCATATCAATTACATTTCCTTTTCGGTTCGACAATTGAACCAACTCTTCAATTTTCCCGGATTTATACAGTTTGTTTATGTGGATCATTTCTTTCAACACGCTGTCTTTTTGTTGAATGGTTTCAACCAGTACATCTGCCTGACGTTGCAACGTTCCGTTTCCAAATAAAATGCCAATTTGCTGGTCAATAGTTTCTAATCCTACAACCGGTTTTCCTTTTTCGGCAGCAACAAGTTGAAAATACGA
>JBBQMQ010000528.1:0-2629 GCA_038329115.1 Bacteroidales bacterium | reverse complement strand
TGCGTTCCTCTGCCATAAATTTCCCGACATTTCGGGCAATTTCGGAGGTGGCAAGGGTGAGTTGTTGATGTGTTAGTTTCATGTTCAATTATTTCTTCAATCCTGCAATTCCTTCTTTCAAGGAAGCAATTTTACTTTCGGCATCAGCTTTTTTCTTTCGCTCAGCATCTACAACTTCGAGTTTTGCGTTTGCCACAAAACGCTCGTTTCCAAGCTTTTTCATAACAGATTCAATAAAGCCTTCGAAATAAATGATTTCGGCTTCCATTTTGGCAACTTCCTCTTCGGCATTGATTAAGTTTCCAAGAACAATGGAGTATTCGGTAGTTCCAACCAGGAACGAAACCGATCCTGCAGCTTTCTCAGTTACGTTTTCAATGGTTTCCAGATTACCTAGTTTTCCAATTGCCGCATCAAAATCAGCTTTATGTTCGCCTGTGATTTGCAGGTTTAGCACTTCTTTGTTTGGAATGTTCTTTTGCAAACGAACGGTACGAATACCGGCAATAATTTCTTTGGCATTTTCAAACTCTGTAATCAGTTTCTCATCTACTTCTGTGGCTTTTGGCTGTAAAACCACCATGATGCTTTCGCCATCTTTGCGTTCTGCTAGTGCCTGCCAAAGTTCTTCGGTAATAAATGGCATAAACGGATGAAGCACTTTCAATAATGAATCGAAGAAACCAAGAGTTGCCTCATAAGTTGTGCGGTCGATTGGTTGTTGATATGCCGGTTTTGCCATTTCAAGGTACCAAGCTGAAAATTCGTCCCAGAATAGTTTGTAAACAGCCATTAAAGCTTCCGACAAACGGTATTTTGAAAACAAATCATCAATTTCGAGCAATGTTTGATTTAATTTCGCATCAAACCATTTTATTGCCATTTTTGCAGATTCGGGCTGGGGTATTTCTCCCCCTCCTTCGGAGGGGGTTGGGGGGAGGCTCCAGCCTTTTACCAATCGGAAAGCATTCCAGATTTTATTATTGAAGTTACGACCTTGTTCGCAAAGACTGTCGTCATAAGGCAAATCATTTCCGGCAGGCGAAGTCAGCAACATACCCAAACGAACTGCATCAGCACCATAAAGTGCAATCAAATCCAGCGGATCAGGAGAATTCCCCAGCGATTTCGACATTTTACGACCGAGTTTATCGCGAACAATACCGGTCAGATACACATTTTTAAATGGCATTTCGCCTCTGTATTCGTAACCTGCAATAATCATACGCGCCACCCAGAAAAATAAAATTTCGGGAGCAGTAACCAAGTCATTGGTTGGATAATAATACTTGATATCCTCATTTTCGGGATTGTTGATACCGTCGAAAACCGAGATTGGCCATAACCATGATGAAAACCAAGTGTCCAGACAATCTTCATCTTGACGTAAATCATCAATTGACAGTGGATAATTGACAATGGCCAATGCTTTTTGATAAGCTTCTTCTTTGCTTAAAGCCACTACAAAACCACCTTGCGGCAAGAAATAAGCCGGAATGCGATGTCCCCACCAAAGCTGACGCGAAATACACCAGTCTTTCACGTTTTCCATCCAGTGGCGATACGTATTTTTAAATTTGGCAGGATATAATTGAATGTCGTCGCTCATCACGGCTTTTAGAGCTGGTTTCGCCAATTCTTCCATTTTCATAAACCATTGCATTGATAGCTTTGGTTCAATAACCGCATCAGTACGTTCTGAATATCCAATTTTATTGGTATAATCTTCCACTTTCTCAAGCAATCCGGCAGCTTCCAAATCTTTTACAATTTGCTTGCGAACATCAAACCGATCCATTCCTGCATATTGTGCACCATTTTCGTTCAATGTTCCGTTATCGTTAAAAATATCGATAGAAGGTAAATTATATTTTTCACCCAACATATAATCGTTTACATCATGCGCCGGAGTCACTTTCAAACAACCTGTTCCAAATTCAATATCCACGTATTCATCTTCAATTACAGGAATAGAGCGATTAATCAACGGAACAATGACTTTTTTGCCTTTCAAATGCGCATTTTTCGGATCATTCGGATTGATACACATTGCAGTATCGCCCATAATAGTTTCGGGTCTTGTAGTTGCAATAATAGCCTCCCCAAGCCCCTCCGAAGGAGGGGATGTGAGAGTTAGTGCAGTCTTTATCACTTCCAACACACCATTGGGATTTGCCACCACTTCCTCGTTTGCAAAACGAATCACCTGAAAACCAATACTATTTAAAATCTCACTACGGATAGCATCCGCTTCTGCAATTTCAGGTTCATTATGATAGCCTCCATCAACCTCAATAATCAATCTTTTTGGCAAGCAGACAAAATCAACGATATAATCACCTATAATATGTTGTCTTCTAAATCTAACATCCAAGTTTTTTCTACGCAACATCTCCCACAATGCAGATTCAGCTTCAGTTGAAAAACGTCGTAGTTCTTTTGAGTATATTTTCAACAAGTCATAGTTTGTGTGTTTTGCAGTCAAGTATCCATAATCCTCAGAAGGGTTTACATCCCCTCCTTCGGAGGGGCTTGGGGAGGCTATTTTATATTTGATGTAATATAATTTACCTTGTTGTTCCTTGAAAATAACTTCTTCGTCGCTCAAAGCAGTCAGCGCTTTCGGATC
>JBBQMQ010000527.1:0-2678 GCA_038329115.1 Bacteroidales bacterium | reverse complement strand
TATTGGAAGTTTTAAAAAATTACGAAAACAAATAATATATGAAGGCATTAATGTTTGGCTGGGAATTTCCTCCTCATATATTAGGTGGACTGGGAACAGCAAGCTACGGACTGACCAGAGGCATGGCGATGCAAACCGACATGGATATCACCTTTGTTATACCACGTCCACACGGGGATGAAGATCAAAGTTTTCTGAAGATAATAGGGGCGTGCAATGTGCCCGTGGTGTGGAAGGAAAATACCAGGGAGTATGTTGACCAACGCATTGGATCAATTATGAATCCCGATGAATATTTCTGGTTGCGGAATGGTATCAAGTACGATTTCAGACGAATTTATACAAACGATTTAGGTTGTATTGACTTTTCAGGTCGTTATCCGGATAATCTGATTGAAGAAATTTCGAACTATGAAGCGGTGGCAAGTGTGCTGGCTCATCAGATAGATTTTGATATCATACACTCGCACGATTGGCTTACTTATCCTGCCGGAGTTTTCGCAAAAAAGATTTCGGGCAAACCGTTGGTGATACACGTTCATGCTACTGATTTCGATCGGAGCAGGGGACAGGTGAATCCAATAGTTTATGGCATTGAGAAAAGAGGAATGGATGCTGCCGATCATATTATGACGGTGAGCGATTTGACCCGCAAAATTGTCATCGAAAAATATCACCAGAATCCGCGTAAAGTAACAACCGTACATAACGCAGTAGAACCATTGGAAAATGTGGATTCATTTACTAAAAAACCGCGAAAAGACAAAGTAGTTACATTTTTGGGTCGCATAACCATGCAAAAAGGACCTGAATACTTTGTAGAAGCTGCCTATCGGGTTTTGCAAAAAACACAGGATGTTCGTTTTGTAATGGCAGGTAGCGGTGATATGATGGAAGCCATGATTGATTTGGTAGCCAAGTTAAAAATTGCCGACCGGTTTCATTTTACAGGATTTCTGAAAGGACGACAAGTTCACGAGATGCTTGCTGAAAGTGATGTGTATGTTATGCCTTCGGTGTCGGAACCATTCGGGATTTCGCCACTGGAAGCCATGCAAATTGGTACTCCGAGCATTATTTCAAAACAATCCGGTTGTGCCGAAATCCTGACTCATGCCATTAAAACCGATTATTGGGATATTGATGCCATGTCGGATGCTATTTATGCTATCGTGAAAAACCCGGCCATGTTCGAAAGCTTAAGTAGACTGGGGTTGGAAGAAGTAAACAATATCAAGTGGGAGGATGCCGGACTTAAAGTGCGTCAGATTTATGACAGGGTGATGTGATAATTTGCAATTTATTCATTTACAATTTACAATTATATGTCAATGTTGTTAAGTTAAGGAATCTTCATTGAATGAAATCTTTGTGAACCTTAGTGCTTTTGTGACTTAGTGGCTGTTATTTTTTGCCACAAAGACTCTAAGCCACAAAGTATAAAGAAATACACTAACTTAACGACATTGAATTATATGTGCTGAATCTGATTTACAGAGGTGGCGTTTTGTAATTTACAACTAATATTTTTATGAAAAACATTTGTTTTTATTTTCAGATTCATCAACCTATTCGGTTGAAACGGTATCGTTTTTTTGAAATCGGACAAGATCATTATTATTATGATGATTTCCAGACAGAAGAGAGAATGCGGTATATGGTTGACAACGTTTATATGCCTGGTAATGCTATCGTTTCGGAAATGATTCGCAGTTCGAACGGAAAATTCCGCTGTTCGTTTTCTATTTCGGGCATTGCACTTGAACTGCTGGAACGGTATGCGCCCGAAGTAATTGATAGTTTTAAGGAATTGGCTAAAACAGGAAGTGTTGAATTCCTGGCCGAACCTTATGCTCATTCGTTGTCATCGGTTTATGATACGGATGAATTTAAACGTCAGGTTACGATGCATTCCGATAAAATTGAAGCTTTGTTTGGAAAACGTCCCACCACATTGTTTAATGCAGAGTTAATATATTCCGACGAAATAGGTGAAATTGTTTCGAAAATGGGTTATAAAAACATGATGGTTGACGAAGCGAAACATGTTTTAGGGTGGAAGAGTCCGAATTATATGTACAACCATGCTTATATTCCCAAACTGAAATTGTTGGTTCGCAACCACAAGTTCAGCGATGATATTGCTTTCCGGTTCTCCAATACAAACTGGAAAGATTTTCCGTTGACGGCTGAAAAATTTATCAGTTGGATTTCGAAGATGCCCGACGACCAACATATCGTAAATCTGGGAATGGGTTACGAAGTTCTTGGGTTGACACAAAAAGCACATACAGGCATATTCGATTTTATTAAAGCGCTTCCATATCATGCCATGGAAAGCGAGATTAGTTTTGTTTTGCCTTCGGAATATTGTAAAAAAGCAGAATCTGCCGGATCCTTATCGGTTTCGTATCCCATTTCGTGGGTTGGAAATGATAAAGACCTTACGCCCTGGACAGGAAATGATTTACAACAGGAAGCATTATCGAAATTGTATGCTGTGAGCGAACGGGTGAGGATGTGTAACGACAAACCGCTTTTGCTCGATTGGCTTATGCTTCAGAGCACCGACCATTTCAGGTATATGAATCATAAGAAGCGTGGGGAACTCATTACGAAAAAGCTTACGATGCGTTTATGAATTATATGAACGTGCTGGCCGATTTTCTGGAACGGGT
>JBBQMQ010000526.1:0-2680 GCA_038329115.1 Bacteroidales bacterium | reverse complement strand
CTTTTACTTTATCGCCGGGTAAAATTTTGATATAATGCATACGCATTTTACCGGAGATATGAGCCGTAATAACGTGACCGTTTTCCAACTCTACACGAAACATGGCATTCGATAATGCTTCGATTATCTTTCCATCTTGTTCAATTGCTGTTTGCTTGGCCATCTTTTAATTTACAATTTACAATTTACAATTACGTTCTTTTTACTATTAACTCGTAACTATAAACTATTAATTATGTTTATATTGCTTTGTTGCCTAAAACTTGTTCTATATATTCGAAACTTGATAAAATGTCAGCTTTTCCATGTCGTATAGCTACCGAATGTTCAAAATGTGCTGAAGGTTTCCGATCCAATGTTCGGGTTGTCCAACCATCCTTTTCAAACACTAAGTTACGGCTTCCGAGATTAATCATAGGTTCAATAGCAATGGTCATTCCCGATTTCAGCATTACACCATTTCCTTTTCTTCCGTAATTCGGAACTTCAGGAGCTTCGTGTAGATTGCGTCCAACGCCGTGTCCGATCATTTCACGAACCACAGAATATCCGCTTTCTTCGCAATAAGACTGAACTGCATAACCAATATCACCTAACCTGTGACCCTCTTGAGCCTGCTCTATACCTTTGTATAAAGATTCTTTCGTTGTACGTAATAAATTTATTATTTCCTGTTTAACGTCTCCCACACAAAATGTGTAAGCTGAATCGCCATGAAATCCATTTATATAAGCACCACAATCTACTGAAATTATATCTCCATCTTCAAGAATTACCTTTTCAGATGGAATTCCATGTACCACTTGCTCGTTAACTGAAGTACAAATTGATTTTGGAAAACCGCCATAACCGAGAAATCCCGGTACTGCACCATTATCCCGTATAAATTCTTCAGCTATTTTATCTAATTTTTCCGTACTTATGCCCGGTTCAATTAGTTTAGCCAATTCAGCTAACGTTTTAGCCACGATTTGATTACTGATACGAAGTAATTCAATCTCTTCGTCAGATTTAAGAAAAATCATTCGATTTTATCTTTTAATTAATAGGCTGAAGCTCCACTGGTACGGCCTTTAATACGACCGGATTTCAGTAAGCCGTCATAATGACGCATCAACAAGTGACTTTCAATTTGCTGAAGAGTATCCAGTACAACACCTACTAAAATCAACAAGGAAGTTCCTCCGAAGAATGCAGCAAATGCCTGATTGATTCCCATAATTTTTGCGAATGCAGGCATAATAGCTACAATTGCCAAAAATATAGAACCCGGTAATGTAATACGTGACATAATCAAATCAAGATATTCAGAAGTTCTTTTTCCGGGTTTAATTCCGGGAATGAAACCATTATTACGTTTCATATCTTCTGCCATTTGAGTTGGATTAATAGTGATAGCCGTATAGAAATATGTGAATACCACGATCAATAATCCAAACACAAAATTATACCAGAATCCGTTATTATCCATGAATACTCCAACAAATCCACGCATTGAATCGGAATGTGAAAAACCAACCAATGTTACAGGAATAAACATAATTGCCTGAGCAAAAATGATTGGCATTACACCAGCTGCATTTATTTTCAATGGAATATATTGACGTACACCACCGTATTGTTTGTTACCAACTACACGTTTAGCATATTGTACCGGAATTTTACGAGTTCCCTGAACCAACATAATAGAAGCAGCAATAACCACTAATAAGAATATAATTTCACCAAGGAACATAATCAAACCACCACCAGCATCGCCTAAGCGAGAAGCAAATTCTTTGATAACAGCTCCAGGGAAACGGGCAATAATACCAACCAAAATAATAAATGATATACCGTTTCCGATACCTTTATCTGTGATACGCTCACCTAACCACATTACGAACATACTACCCCCACATAAAATAAGTGTGGATGAAACAGTAAACCAAAATCCACCCGGAAGCGCTGATCCTGCCTGAGCAAGTTGTACACTTAAATTTACCAAGTATGAAGGGCCTTGTAACAACAAGATACCAACAGTCAGGTAACGGGTATATTGATTCATTTTACGTCGTCCGCTTTCACCTTCACGTTGCATTTTTTGGAAATATGGAACGGCGATTGTCAACAGCTGAATAACAATAGAGGCAGATATGTAAGGCATAATACCTAATGCAAAAACCGAAGCATTTGCAAAAGCGCCACCCGAGAACATATCCAACAAGGCGAGCAGTCCACCACTAGTTTGAGATTTTAATGCAGTTAGAGCAGTTGGATCAATACCGGGAAGAACTATAAAAGAACCAAAACGATAAATCATCACGAACAACAAAGTTGTCAACAGTCGATTCCGTAAGTCTTCAATCTTCCAGATATTTGTAATTGTTTCTAAGAGTTTCTTCATCGTCTTATAGTTTTACTACAGTTCCGCCTGCGGCAACAATTGCTTCTTCTGCTGATTTTGAAAATCCATTTGCTTCAACTTCAATCTTCAAAGTCAAAACGCCTTTGCCTAAAATTTTAGCCAATGCTGTTCTGGAAAGAAAACCTGCTTCTCTCAATTCAACTAAACCAATTTTAGTTAGTTTTTTTGTTTCTGCGAGAATTTGTAATGTATCAAGGTTGATAGCTTTGTATTCAACACGATTCACGTTTTTGAAACCAAATTTTGGCAAACGACGTTGAATAGGCATCTGAC
>JBBQMQ010000525.1:0-2680 GCA_038329115.1 Bacteroidales bacterium | reverse complement strand
GGCTACGTGTTTTGAACGGTTCAAATGGGCGAATTTACAATCTGGCATTAAGCAACAATGCTTCATTCTCGGTAATTGGCGCTGATGGTGGATTGCTCGCAACTCCTCAAACGGTTACCTCGCTTTTACTCGGACCTGGCGAGCGAGCCGATTTGATCGTAAATTTCTCAAGTTACCCGGTTGGAACTGAATTATTTCTCGTTAGCAACACATATTCAGCCGGATTAAATCAGGGGAAACAGAATTTCCGGATTATGAAATTCAGGGTAACACAAAACGAGAAAGACTCTTTTACACTGGCTGGTACTTTTTCATCGATAAATCCCATTTCTAAAAGTAGTGCGATTAAAACACGGACTTTTGATATTTCGAATGGTGGCATGGGTAATATGGGTGGTATGAGCGGAATGGGCAGCACAGGAATGGCCATGAAAGGAATGCACCGTATCAACAATAAAGTTTACGACAAATCAAGGATTAATGAGACTGTTCAGGCCGGAAGTACTGAAATATGGGAGTTCGATAATTCTTTGGGCGATGAGCCACATCCTATGCACATACATTCACTTCAATTTCAGGTTTTAGACCGTTCCGGCGGAAGAAACAGTTTGATCTCGACCGAAAAAGGATGGAAAGATACTGTATTACTCCTACCTGGTGAAAAGGTGCGTGTAATCATAACTTTTGGACAAAACAAAGGGAAATATGTTTTGCATTGCCACAATCTGGAGCACGAAGACGATGGTATGATGCTGCAATTTGAAATAATCTAAATGTAACTTATCAAGAAATAAAAGTGATATGAAAAATTTTGAAAAATCATATTAAATGAGAAAAAGATCATTGATATTATCTTTGATGTCAGGGTTGCTCTTCACGCAATTGTTGAATGCCCAAATAGTCTTAACTGATAGCGATTTGCCTAAAAGTAGCGATACTCAAATCAGCATCATGGTCGATAGTATTCACGCAATCAATACATTGCCCGGCAATAAAGGAGAAAATGTTTCGTGGGATTTTAGCAACCTTATTGGGAATAAACCTGATACGCTAAACTGGATCAGTGCAACCAATGCAACCAATTATTCAAAATTTCCGTTGGCTGCTTTGGCATTAAAAAAGGCTTGTACCAAATTTCACTCTCATGTTACGCATACCGATATCGAAACCTGTAAAAACGATTTCTTCATCAAAAACACCAATGGTTTGGCCTTTTATGGTTCCGATGTTCAGGGTATTTCGAAATATGCTATTCCACGTACTGTTTTTCCACTCCTGAAATACGGCGATTCTATCAGGAACGAATCACGCTTTATTTATTATTCTTCCGGATATACCCAAAAAGTATTGCATGTGAAGGGTTATTCGAAAGCTGATGCCTGGGGCACTATAAAAACCCCGGCAGGTTCAGTGAGCGCCATTCGCATTTTTACTACTGAAACTGTCTATGACAGCACTTATACCAATGGTGTAGCTTCGTTGAAAAGCAAAACTGAAGGCAATTATTATTACAAATGGTACACCAAAGGGCTGGGATACCCGGTACTACAAATGTCAAAAGGTATTTTAAGCCAAAACAGCGATTATCAAATAATTGAATACGCAGCAAAATTAAAATCTGTAGCTACCGGGATTGAAAATATTTCAACAAACCAAGCCTCGGCAACTATTTATCCAAATCCTTTCAAAGACAAGGCCACATTAAAACTAAGTTCAAATTTTAATGCTGAAAAATACACCTTGTCGATTTTTGATTTGTATGGAAGGTTGATTTTCAAAAAGGAAGATAACGCTGGAAACGAAATTGTGATTGAAAGAAATAACATGCGACAAGGAACTTATTTCTATCAATTGTCCAACAAGAAGATAAATATCAATGGCAAATTTGTAATTCAATAATCAATAATCTGAAAATTAATTTAAGTGTTAACAATAAAATATAGAGTAAAATGTCCAAATTTACAACAATATTAATATCAGCTGTTTTAATGAGTTTTTTATTCATTTCATGCAGTAGTAGCAGGAATACAATGGCTCAAAAGAGCAAAAAAACTGAGTATTACACATGTCCAATGCACTCTGATGTTATCGAAGTGAGACCAGGTAAATGTCCCAAGTGCGGAATGGCATTGGTAATGTTCGATTTGCAGGAACGAATACAGCGTAATTCAAACAGTTCTTACCAGCCCCTTTACAATTCAGGCGGTAACGGTGGTCATTCAGGTGGTCACCATTAAAACGTACAGAACTGATTTCTTAATTTAGTCTGTTTGTGTATTTTAGAACACTAAGATGGATGGTGTGTTTTGTAATTTGCAATAATATTTGAAGGTTTAAACCTGAAAATCTTATAAAACATAGCTGAAATTTCGTAATAAGTACATCATTTTCAGACTTTAACTTTAACAAAAAATAAAAATTTAAAATTGAGTTCACTTAAAAAAATAAGTCCATGTTAAACCGAATTTTAAAATATTTTCTGGAGCACCGGATGATCTCGATGTTACTACTGGTCGTTTTCATTCTGTTGGGAACCGTCTATGCCCCCTTTAACTGGCATACAGGAATGCTCCCGCGTGATCCGATTCCGGTGGATGCTATTCCCGATATTGGCGACAACCAGCAAATTGTTGCCACCGAATGGATGGGCCGTTCGCCAAAAGACATTGAAGACCAGATC
>JBBQMQ010000524.1:0-2705 GCA_038329115.1 Bacteroidales bacterium | reverse complement strand
CTACCAAACACTCGGAGAGCAAAATTAGATTATTTGAAGAGTCAGGTATAAACTCAATAACCCCAATAGCTCTGTCATATTCTGTGTTGAAAGCTGTTTTAAAAGTTATACTAGTGTATTGATATTTAGGCTTTAAAATATTCAAAAAATCATACCTAAAAATAGTCGAGGATAAATTTTGAAATAATCTTAATTGACACCATGCTATTTGACCTACTATATAATGATTCCATGGATTGTTCAGTAATTGAGTGCGTTCTGCGTTTAAAAGAAAATCACCATTTACTAAATATGGAAATTCCAGCTCAACTTTTGTAGGTAAATAACTATACAATATTGCATCTTGAAGCTTTGCCAGACTATTATTTTCAACCAAACATGCAATTGAAAGCTTAGTTTTGGTTGCAGTTTTTAATTTTACAGGACACTCGTCCTCTGATAACTTGCTAATGCTCTGCCTAACTTCATCTGGAATAGACAAAATAAAATCTGATAAAAGCCAAGTACTCCTTACCGCATTGTTATACAATAAATTGAAAATAGATTCATTTTCGGTGGCATCCTTGTGTATTTCAAATACTGCATTGTCATTACGATAGAAACTGATTGAAGAAATATGACGCAAAAAAAGGATAATCTGGCAGTCTTCAAATACCCTTAGTATTTCACCATACATAAGCTCTTTATTTTCAATACTTATAATTGTATTGACTTTTTCTAAATCGATACATCCTTCAAGTTCATCAGGAATATTTTCATGCCAAATTGGAATTACTTGCCAAGGGTATGTTGAAAAATCGGCACTCCATGCATGAAAATTCTTATCAAACTTAAATTTGAATTTATCAGAAATTATTTGAACGCAGTCTGAACTTCCAAAAATTGACTTGAAGCCAATGCCTTTATAACCTGTTTTTTCATTGTCTTCGTTTTTATTGCTTTCTCTACTACCAACTCTAGATATACTGTGTACATCATTTTTATCAAAATGTTTACCTGTATGAGTAAAGAGTAAATAATTGTTATAGAGCCTAAATTCGACGTTATTACCTGTTCCTTTAATTGATGAATCATCTGCATTTTGCAGTAATTCAAAAATAAACCTGTTTACATCACCAAAAACGGTTTTAGATAAAATGTTCAAAGAATTAGCTAAATCCCGTGAATTACTATCATTTTTGGCCTTTTCAGTATATAATTCTTCTACAAACTGTTTCTCCATAAGTTAACATTTAAACACATTTTACAAAAACCACATGTTTGTTTTGCCGAAATCCGGGATGTCTTCGCAGTCGAAATGAGGGAATATTTTGGCCAACATTTCGGGATATTTCACTGTAACTGGCAGGTTTTGTTGTTTGACTGATTTCCAGTACATCCGGCTAAACTGGTAAACCTGATCGATCATATCTTTTATTGCTAATTTGTCCTTCAGAAATTCCGGTTTTGTGCATTGGAATCCGAGTTTAATCGGGAAATTGTAGCTTTCAATACTTTCAACATCTGCATTTTGATACCGGGTATTGTTGAATAGCAAATACTGATTGGGTGCAATATTCAGAATTGTACCACTATAAGGTATCAGGACGTCTGAATTTGTGTCGAAAGCAATGTAATCTCTCGAACTGGTCTTGTTAATGTTAATGATGAATATCGGAATGTTTTCATAACCCAAATTAAAAAGCGCTGCTTTTATTGGGGCAATTTCATCATTGCTCATTTCTTTATAGAAATGGATGACCAGCCGATCAATGTTCTGATTTTTATTGATGTACTCCTGAATATACACTTTGATCTTGGCTGCCAATAAATAGGATTCACTTTTTGAACTACAACTAAATTCCTGAAATTCACCTTTATTTGAGAAAGAAAAGGCACTACCAATGTATTGTACCCCAAATTCCTCTGATTTATAAGCCCCAACACCAATCACCAATTCATTTTTTACGGGACTATCTAAGCGCCAGGGAATACCACCAACTTTAGCTAAAATTGCAGCGGCAATATTGACATAGTAATACGATTTGAATTTTTTATCGAACAGGTTTTCTTTATAAATGACCTGAGATGTAATATGATGATTTAAAAGTGTTTCCTTGACTTTATAATAGATTTTCCTTTTTTCTGAATCAGTCTCCAACTTATTAAATGGGCTCAGATAAATGGCAACATACTGAAAATTGTCTGTGTCTATATTTATATCGGGATTGTCAATAAATGCATGAATTGCTTCATACGGATTCATCACATTTTCAAAGGAGATAGAATGTTCTGCGTCGAGATCAAAGTTAATTCGAATCAGATCGTATAGGGAGGTGCCGTATAGATCTGTCATCATTTTTCCATCCGGCTTTTTATACAGCTTTTTCATGTACATGTACAGCTTGTTCGCATAATCCCGATCATCTTTGTGATAAATAACTATGAACTTGACTTTTGTATTTTCCGGCAGTTTAAAAGGTCCGTATTTTTTTAAATTTTCTTTTGGAGTGAATACGTTGACTTTTTTCTCCAAAACCAGTTGAATGTAATTACTAGCCAGCCGGGTAGAGAATATTATATTTTCCGGAGCATCAATTAATTCCGGAGAAGTAAGTTTTATGTGATTCTTGAAATCATCATTGGCTAAATAGCTTGATACGAATTTTGTTAACAACGGGAAAATGTCTTTGTATTTATTGGCGAAGGGATTGTTTGAGAATGAG
>JBBQMQ010000523.1:0-2737 GCA_038329115.1 Bacteroidales bacterium | reverse complement strand
TGCCTGCTTCACTCGAAAAATTAGTCGCTTAATGGCTGAAAACTTTTAAACTCACCTCGGCGAAATACGCCGAGGCTCAAACAGAAAAGTTTTCTACGCCATCTTCACTCCATTTTTCGGCTCACCAGACAAGGTCGGTCCCGAAGACTTGAAGTTATCTTATTAAATATCAAACAAATAAATTATATATTTGAATTTTTGTCATGTACTTAGCAAAAACTTAATAAATATTTTCCGACGTATTGTTTTATAAGGAGATTTTCTTAATTTTGTAAAGAAAAACAAATAATTTAATTATTTCAAACTGGAAGTATTTATGTATTGGTCCAATTACCATAGTCATTGTGTGTTTTGCGATGGACATAGTCCGATGGAGGATTTTGTGAAGTATGCTATCGCTCATGATGTCAAAAAATATGGATTTTCGTCACATGGACCGCTACCGTTCAGTACACGCTGGAATATGGAAGAGGAGAATTTTCCGTTTTATCAGTCGGAATTTGAGAGGTTGAAACTTAAATATCAAGCTGAAATAGAGTTGTTTTTCGGATTGGAGGTTGATTTTATACTGGATTGTTCAGATGCTCAGAATGCATTTTATCAGAGTCATTCATTCGATTACCTGATTGGTTCGGTTCATTATATGGATAAGTTGAAGGATGAAAGTTACCTGAGTGTTGATGGCAATTTTTATGATTTTGAGAAGGGTTTGAAAGAATGTTTTGATGGAGATATTTTGGCTGTCGTAAAAAGATATTATGAGATTTACTCACTGATGATTATGAAAGGTGGATTTGATGTAGTTGGGCATTTTGATAAAATAATGCACCACCTTTTACGATATAAAGAATTTGATATAACTGCAAGTGATTATCGGAACCAAATCGGTGAAAACCTAGAACTTATCAAAAATAAAGGGATGATTGTGGAGATTAATACCAAATCGCTTTTCGAAAAAGGTGTAACGTATCCTCACCAACAATTTTATCCGCTTATTCATGAACTTCAAATTCCGGTTACAGTCAATTCTGATTGTCATTATCCTGAGAAAATGATTGATGGATTTGGTGAAACTTATAAAAATCTGAAGACTGCCGGGTTCAAAACTATACATCAACTTGTTGATGGTGATTGGAAAGCAGTGGAATTTAATGAAAAAGGAATGATAGGGTAATACTGAAATTTTGAAATTCATAGTTCGCTTCTATTTTGTTTGTAATTATTGGAACAGACATAATACAATTGTGTATTAGGAAAATTAAGCGAATAAGAAAACTCCGATTCTGAATGTTTATCCACTTTTAAGTTTAAAAACCGGGAGTCATATTTGTATGGTTCCCTTTTTTATATATCTTTGTCGGCTCCAATTTTTATACGAAGACCGGTAATAGTCCTGAATGTATAGATGCCGGACTTTTTATATATAAATTGCTTCGAAATGATTAAAAAAATTTACCCGATTATCTCTCTTTTTATTTTGTGTTTTTTCCTCGTTAGTTGGGGTGGTTTAGGTCATAGAACTATCAATAGTAAAACTCCATTATCTTTTACGTCCACCATGGTTGGATTTAATGCCTGGACAACTCCGTTAACCGATCATGCCTCTGATGCCGATTATCGCAAATCAACTGATACAAATGAAAGTCCCAAGCACTTTTTAGATATTGAAAACTATTCAGAGTTTCTTTCTTCCGGACGAATTGCATCAACATACGATTCAGTAGTAACGGCTCATGGATCAACCTGGGTTGTTAGAAACGGAATCTTGCCTTGGGCAACGTTGGATACCTACAATCTTTTGGTTGATGATTTTAAAAAACTAAATTGGACAAAAGCTGTGCTGGATGCTTCAGATTTGGGACATTATGTGGCTGATGGTCACATGCCTTTGCATATTTCAGCGAATTTCGATGGTCAGAAAACGGGACAATCCGGCATTCATTCGCGATATGAATCGGATATGGTGTCCACGTATATTACTGATCTTTCAAATTATACCGGCAGTCTGGCACAAGTTGTGGCCAATGTGAATTCTTACATTTTTACTTATATTTATAAAAATCACAAATATGTTGATAGTGTGCTGATTGCTGATACTTATGCCACTTCAACCGCGGGCAACAATACTTCTACTCTGTATTATTCATCTCTTTGGAGCAAAACGCAATTTACAAAAACATTATTCAAAAATGCATCTCATGCACTTGCCGATTTAATTTATACAGCTTGGGTGGCTGCAGGAAGTCCTTACTATGGTTCGACTGCTCTTAATGAAATTAATGAGAATTTGATTTCTGTTTATCCAAATCCAACGAAAGGTATTATAACTATGGAAAGTGATAATATTCTGAAAACAGAAGTTTGTGATGTAACAGGTAAGTCGTTAGGATTTTTCAGCGGAAAACAAATTGATTTAAGTAAGCTCGCAAATGGTTTATACATCCTGAATATTTACGCGAAAGAAGGATTGCTTCAGAAAGAAAAGATAATGTTAGCCAAATAGAAACACATTTTAGTTCATATTAAAAAAGGCTTAGTCATGTGAATTGACTAAGCCTTTTCTGCGAAATTACAGTTTTTATTTTATATGTAATTCTTTAACCCACTTTGCAGCAATTTCGACTAAAACTTTTGCTAGTCAGGAATTTGCCAGTCTCGGAATTCCGATTTGAGCACTACAGATTTTTTCTTTGTAAAAGGAGCATATTTATATTTTAGTGCGTCATATAACTTTTGT
>JBBQMQ010000522.1:0-2739 GCA_038329115.1 Bacteroidales bacterium | reverse complement strand
GCTCCCGTAGTAGAACAAGCTCCTGTTGCTGTTGAAGCACCTGAAGTAGTAGAAGAAACTCCGGCAACAGCAGAGTAATTCAAAAACAAAAATACTTTTTTAAAAGAGGAATAAACGTAAGTTTATTCCTCTTTTTTTTACATAATATTAACTGCATAATGTTTACACATATCGAATAAAGTTAATAACTTTGCTTCGAAATGTTTTTTTAAACATAAAATGTAATTTTCGCTTAAATTAATATGCTATGAAAAAGGGATTGGTATTTACAGTTTTTGTCTTATTCGTATGTTGTACGGCTTTCAGCCAGCAATACGTGCCATTTCCTACCGAAAATGCGGAATGGAATGTGCGAAATTCAACCTATTATTATGGTTACGATATTACAACTTATTCAGTTGGGAACTATTCATTAAGAGGTGATACGCTAATTAATGGAATATTATATAAAAAAGTCTGTAAGAATTTAGGTTCAATTGATTTTCCGCAATATTTAGGAATAGGAGGACTTCGTGAAGAAGATAAAAAAATATATTATATAGGTGGATTTTATGGAAACCCATACGGAGTTCGTGGTCAAAAAATAGATAAACTAAAAGAATGTAGTCCTTCTGTAAATACTTTTGATAATGCTGAAATGTTATTGTACGATTTTAATGCTAAAATCGGTGATATTGTTCGAATGGGTTATTATGTAGATGAATTAATGTCAATCGACTCTGTGAAAATTGGAGACTCTTTTAGAAGACGATATAATTTTAATTCTGAACAGATAATTGAAGGTATTGGTAGTGTAAAAAAAGGATTGTTAGGAAATTTAATCCAAATGACCAGCTGTGGAGGTGGTAGTTTTCCTGAGTTTATCTGTTTCAGCCAAAACGGTGAGATATTATATAAGAATCCGACCTATGTGGATTGTAATTCTACACAGAAATGGAGCGACCGTAATTACTTTAAAGCCGGTACTCAATGGTATTACGGAGAAAAATTCTGGATTGCCCCTAATCATCCCGAATATGTATCGTATAATTATCATTCGCTGAAATCAGTTGGAGATTCGACAATAAACGGTATAAAGTGCAATAAGATTATACAAGTGAGAACTGCTCCTGAATGTTATGCCTACAAACCAACAGTATTTATGTATCAGAGCAATGATACGGTTTATTTCTACAATTCTGTATCGAAACGATTCAGTACGTTGTATGTTTTTAGTGCTAAAGCTGGAGATACGTGGACAGTTGAATATCCCGCCGGAAAAGTTCAGGTTATTGTGGATAGTGTAAAATCTCTTTACGCTCTCTTGAAACCATTGAATGTTCAGTATGTAAAGTATCAATATAAATATGTCAGCGATAATCCTACAACTTTAACTTCAGAGTATAATTCTAAAATAATTGAAGGTATAGGTGATACTCAATATCTGTTTATGTCTAACATCTTCAATTTGCCTTTATGTGACAATTTAAGTGCTGAGCAAACCGGACTTCGATGTTATATTCACCACGATTATGGAACGTATAACACAGGAACATTAGCTTGCGATTATGTGACAGCTATTCTGGAAATCAATCAAAATACTGCAATTAAAGTTTATATGACCAAATCGGGCGATTTGAAAATTGAGAGCGAATTGCTTTCCAACCCATGTATTTTCGAATTGTTAGACTCAAGTGGTGTTTTGATTTTAAGTGCTGAAGTAAATGCAAATCAAAACCTGGTGAAGCTTGGGAATATAAGCAATGGATTGTATATATACCGGTTGTCAAGTAATGGAAAGTTATTGAAAACGGATAAGATTATAAAACTATAAAAATTCAACCTATGAAAAATGCATTATTTTTATTCATCGCTTTTTTGTTTTCTATGTTAGCTCACAGCCAGCAATACGTGCCGTTTCCTACCGAAAATGCGGAGTGGAATGTAAGACTTTCAACAAACCCATTTGAGTTTCCAACCCAAGTAGAAACAAGACTTCTCAAGTATTCTCTTCATGGAGATACTACTATAAATGAAGTTGTGTATCATAAACTTTGTTTAAATGTAGGAACTCTTGAAAATCCTGTTTATGTTGGTGTAGGGGGGTTGAGAGAACACAATAAACAGGTGTATTATATTGGCGGATACGGATATCTATCTGATGCTTATAAAGTAAACCCACAGGGGATGAGCAAAGTTAAGAACTGCGCACCCGCAATTAAAAATCAGACTGAATTATTACTGTACGATTTCAATGTAAAAGTGGGGGATGTAGTTCAATGGATATTTGAACAACGTACTATTTCAAAAATAGATTCTATAAAAATTGGAAATTCATATCGTAAATGTTATAGTTTCACAACCGGAAATGACTTGATTGTTGAGGGGATAGGAAGTGTGGTATTTGGATTGTTAGGTACTGTTACAAGTATGATGCCATGTGGACCTCATGCCACTTGGGAACATATCTGTTTTAGCCAAAATGGGGAAACAGTTTACAAAAACCCGGCTTATGTGGATTGTAATTCTACTCAGCAATGGAGTGAAAAAAAATATTTAGCTCAAGGCGATCAATGGACTGAGTATACTATTTCAAATTCATGTTTCAGTTCAAATAAATCTATTGGGATAGGCGCTTAGAGCGCACTGTTTAAATGATTATCAGAGAGCATTTTATGTAGTATGAAAATCACATTTGTGGTTCAATTCTGCTATATCTTTGAATAAATAGTTAATATTACAATTGCCTCCCCGTTTACG
>JBBQMQ010000521.1:0-2740 GCA_038329115.1 Bacteroidales bacterium | reverse complement strand
TAATCGGCGAGAAATGGTTGCCGGCTGTTGTGTTTATGCAAATCATTTGCTTTGGTGAAATGCTTTACCCACTTCACGCTATCAATCTGAACATGTTGCAGGTAAAAGGGCGTTCCGATTTATTTCTCAGACTCGAAGTGATTAAAAAAATGTTTACCATTGTACCCATTGGTTTAGGTATATTTTATGGCATTGAGTTTATGCTTTGGGGCAGTGTGATCGTTTCTTTTATAGCTTTCTTTTTAAACAGCTATTATTCGGCTCGACTTATCAACTATTCCACCCGGATGCAGATAAAAGATATTCTCCCTTCATTTTTAGTTTCCCTGGTTGTTACAGGAATTATGTGGAGTGTAACGCTTTTGAATTATCCGGTCGGGATACAGTTGGCTATTCAATGTGCTACAGGACTTATTTTGGGTGTAATTATATATGAAGTAATGAAATTGCCTGAATATCTTGAATTAAAAGCGATTGCATTTTCTGCTATAAAGAGAAAATAATATGAATAAGATAAAATTCCGAAATCAAACTATGTAGTAAATATTTACTATTGTTATATTTGTTAATTGTCAATTTTGCGCTTTCTATTTTGACCCCCAAACCCCCAACCTCACCCCAACCCTCTCCAAAAATGGAGAGGGAGGAAGAGGGGCTTAAGAGTAAAACTCCGAAGCTTTTTAAATATTAATCGACTACGTCTTAAAGCCAAACTCTCAGTATTCCTTTTTCTTTCTCCATTTGGAGAAAGTACCCGAAGGGGGATAGAGGTATTGTAGGGGGTTTGGGGATCAAATACAAAATATAATTACTTATGTGGTTTTAGAATTTTTATTACGAATTAAAAATGATTAAATGCTCAATATTAAAATGAATCAATATCCTACAGTCAGTGTAGCCATGATAACTTACAATCATGCAGATTACATACAAGCTGCTATTGAAGGAGTGATGATGCAACAAACCAGTTTCCCGGTTGAATTAATAATTGGAGAAGATTGCAGTACGGATGAAACCCGAAAGATTTGCATTGAATACCAAAAAAAATACCCTGATAAAATTCGTTTATTATTACCGGATAAAAATATTGGAGTAGTATTAAATTGCCTGAATACATTTCAGGCGTGTGTGGGTAAGTATACTGCTATTTGTGAGGGAGATGACTATTGGACCGAACCTCATAAACTGCAAATACAGGTTGACTTTCTCGAAGCGCATCCCGAATATGCGGGAACTGCTCACCAGTCTCTTGTTATAGGCGAAAGTACAGAAAATCGTCTGTTCAGGAATAACGTATCAAATGAAATTGGCTTAAATCAGTTGCTTGGTATCAGGCTTTACCATACTGCATCGGTGGTTTTTCGCACCAATATTCTTGAATTGTTCTATCAGGCCCCCACTGTTTTGTCTGCCGATCGTTTACTTAATTTCCTTATTGCCATTTCAGGAAAAATCCGTTATTCCGATGATTGCATGTGTGTTTACAGGATACATGCAGGAGGTATATCTTCTAATGCTACGTTAGAACAAATGAAACTCGATTTAAACTGCGTATCTTTTCTGAAGAAAATATACCCGCCATTTCCCCGAATCCATTATTTATCTTATGTGTATTTCACCATTGCTTTCAGTGGGGATGCATCAAAGTATCAGAAGTTTTATTACAGGTTTCTCTCATTTTTATTTTCTTTTTCTTACTTCCCCGAAAATATAAGTATCATACTAAGAAGCTTAGCAAGTAGAAACCGAAGAATATCTCAAGGGAATAAATAATTCATAAATTAGCAAATTGGTTTTTGTGCCCTTCTTTCTTCTTTTTAAAAGGATTTTTGTATCTTTGCAATCAACTTAAAAGTAGGATTTAACTTATTGAAGGTTTGATTTAGGCTAATATTATTACACTTAAATAAAAAATGAAGACGGTTCTTGTTACGGGTGCAGATGGTTTTATTGGTTCACACCTTACCGAAATGCTTTTAGAGCAGGGTTATCAGGTACGTGCCTTATCTTATTATAATTCATTTAATTACTGGGGATGGCTTGATGGCATTTCGCATTCTAATCTGGAAGTTGTAACAGGCGATGTGCGTGATCCCCATTTTTGTAAACACATAACAAAAGATATAGAAATCATATTTCATTTGGCGGCTCTGATAGCCATACCTTACTCGTATGTTGCACCTGACAGTTATGTTGATACAAACGTGAAAGGCACCTTAAATATTTGTCAGGCTGCGAAAGATAATGGAGTGAGCCGAGTTTTAGTTACCTCTACTTCAGAAGTTTATGGAACGGCTCAGTATGTGCCTATTGACGAAAAACATCCTAAACAACCTCAATCACCCTACTCTGCAACCAAAATTGGTGCAGATGCCATGGCTATGAGTTTTTACAATGCTTTTGAGTTACCGGTAGTGATAGTACGTCCATTTAATACGTATGGACCCCGTCAGTCAGCCCGTGCAATTATTCCAACTATTATTGCACAAATTGCCAATGGAAAAAAAGAAATCATGTTAGGTGATTTGACTCCGACACGAGATTTTAATTATGTGAAGGATACCTGCACGGGTTTTATTGAATTATCGAAATGTGATGCTGCTATTGGTCAGGAGGTTAATATTGCATCTAATTTTGAAATATCCATGCGGGATACCTTGGAAATGATTGCGAAAATCATGAAATCCGATGTCCGGTTTGTTGAAGATGACCAGCGTTTGAGGCCAAAAAACTCTGAAGT
>JBBQMQ010000520.1:0-2744 GCA_038329115.1 Bacteroidales bacterium | reverse complement strand
GATACAATAACCAAACGACTCATAATTAAAAACAATCAATCCCATACAAAGATATCTTTGTATGGGATTGATTGTAGAAAAATGCTCCTGAATTACGGAATGATATTGATCTATTTGTTATAACTAAACTCTAACTTCAACTCCTTTTTCTTTTAAGAATGCTTTTAATTCAGGAATTCCAATTTCTTTGTAATGGAAGATGCTAGCAGCCAAAGCAGCATCTGCTTTTCCTGCATTAAAAACATCAACAAAATGTTCCATTGTTCCGGCTCCACCGCTAGCTATTACAGGTACATTCACAGCTTCCGAGACTGCTCGGGTAATGTCAAGTGCAAATCCATCTTTTGTTCCATCGTTGTTCATTGAAGTTAATAAAATCTCACCTGCACCTAATTCAACAGCTTTTTTTGCCCATTCGACTGTTTTTATATCCGTTGGAATTCGACCACCATTCAGGAAAACGTACCATTCTCCGTCTATATATTTTGTATCAATAGCTAATACAACACATTGACTGCCAAATTGCGCAGCTAAATCACTAATTAATTGCGGATTACGGACAGCGGATGTATTTACAGAAATTTTATCGGCACCACAAGCCAATAAAACCGACACATCTTCCACGCTTGAAATTCCACCTCCAACCGTAAAAGGAATATTTATATGTTTGGCAATTCGGGTTACCAGTTCCGACAGTGTTTTTCGTTTTTCGTTTGTAGCAGTAATATCGAGGAAAACAAGTTCATCAGCTCCCATTTTGGCATACAAAGCTCCCAATTCAACCGGATCACCGACGTTTGTAATGTTTTCGAAGTTAATACCTTTTACTGTTTGTCCGTTTTTAATATCCAGACAGGGAATAATTCGTTTTGCTAACACTTCTTTTAATTTACGATTTATTAATTTGCGATGTACGATTGCATATTCAAACCTTTAGATTTACAGTCAAAGCTGTCTTTTCCAGATTCCATTCTTCAAGCGTTACCTTTTCAATTGTATTTACCAGATTTTTATCATAAGGACGTTCTACCCGGATATAATTTCCGGTAAAACCAACCATGTTTTCACCATTATGTCGGCTTTCCCAAAGAACCTTTGCCGTTTTGCCAATCTGAGCGTTATAAAATGGCTCTGTTTTTTGGTCGGATAATTTATGAAGAACATCGCTTCGGCGTTTGCGTTCCTGATTTGAAACCGAATGTTCAATTTCAAGCATTTTAGTTCCTGCACGTTCAGAATAACTAAAAACGTGTAATTGAGAGATATTTAATAATTTAACAAACTCGAATGCTTGTTCGAAAAGCTCATCTGTTTCGCCCCTGACACCAACAATTACATCCACACCTATAAAGGCATTTGGAATCATTTTGTTTATAGTTGATACCTTCTCAGAGAACATTTCAGTAGAATAGCGGCGTTTCATTAGTTGCAAAACTTCATTTGAACCAGATTGCAACGGAATGTGAAAATGCGGCATAAAATGCTTACTTTTTGATATAAATTTAATCAATTCGTCCGTCAATAAATTTGGTTCAATTGATGAAATGCGAAAGCGAATTTCATGTTCAATTTCATCCAATGCTTTTACCAAATCAAAGAAAGTTTCACCAGTGGATTTCCCAAAATCGCCTGTATTTACTCCGGAAAGTACTATTTCTTTGGCTCCTTCAGCTATGGCTTGCTTTGCTATTTGTACTGTTTCTTCAATGCTTGCATTCCTGCTTCGTCCGCGGGCAAATGGTATTGTGCAATACGTACAAAAATAATCGCATCCGTCCTGTACTTTGAGAAAAAACCGTGTTCTGTCATCGTGCGAGCAGGACGGTTTAAAATCTTTTACTTTTACTATTTCGGAACGATGAATTTTGGTTTTAGTTGAATCAAATTTATTTAAATAATCCAGAATACTAAACTTCTCATTGGCACCAAGAACCAGATCTACTCCTTCGATGTTGGCAATTTCATCCGGTTTAAGTTGGGCATAACAACCAGTAACAACCATTATTGCATTCGGATGTTGTCGATTCAGACGATTTATGGCCTGACGACATTTGTGGTCAGCTGTGTCTGTAACCGAACAAGTGTTTAAAATACAAACATCTGCCTGTTCACCAGGTTTTGCCTTTACGAAACCCTCATCGCTGAGTTGTTTGCCAATTGCCGAAGTTTCAGCAAAATTCAATTTACAACCAAGTGTATGAAATGCTACTTTTTTATTGTTGAATAAAGTGTTATCTATCATTTTAATGTGCAAAAAATGCTGCTACAAAGGTAACAAAAATTGTTGTTAGTTGAATGTACATTGGTTTTGATAAAGTAGCGTAATTGGTATATTCTTACTCTTTTGTGTTTTTGCCTGCAAATTACTCAAAAAAGCAAAGAATTATGACAATAAATTAAATGAATATTCAATTTAAAATGCTTGCAAAAGTATAACATCTTTTCAGATGGTAATAAAAACCAGTTATCAGCAAAATAGAAGCTGGTTTTTTCTATGTATTATGTCGTAATTTATACTACACAATTTGATTCCAAGTAATAAAAATCGCCTTGCATCTCCATGATGCAGGTTTTTTTTATTCAATATCTTATTTTGACTTGTATTCTTTAAAAAAAAACGTACTTTTGTGTTAGGAATGTACCAATATGCAAATATGCCAATGGGGTATAAACCAATTTCTAAACATAAATAACTATTCTTTACCAATGGAATTTACTACCGTCATAAAACCTAAAAACAAACT
>JBBQMQ010000519.1:0-2761 GCA_038329115.1 Bacteroidales bacterium | reverse complement strand
GGCAGTGTGGACGACCCAGAAACCCACGAGAAGCTTATTAACAAAGCCATACATGTATTTGGAAAAATCGATATCTGGATTAATAATGCAGGAATTCCCCAACCTCACAGACTTTTTACTTATATTGAGAATGAAGATATTAAGAGTATTACCGAAATAAATATTTACGGATTAATGATCGGTACAAAAGCTGCTGCCAACTTTATGTTGAAACAGGGTTTTGGGAAGATTTTAAATATGGAAGGATTTGGAAGTGATGGCAGAATGATGCATAAGCTGACTTTGTATGGAACCACTAAACGGGCTGTGAATTATTTCACGAAATCGGTTTCGAAAGAAATGGAAGGAACTTCAATACAAATCGGAATTCTGAGTCCGGGCATGGTACGTACTGATTTTCTGAATAATGCCACCGATGCACGTTCTCCCGAAGAAGCGAAACAGTTTAAAAAAGTGTACGATATACTCGCCGAAGATCGGGATGTCGTGACCCGTTTCCTCGTTCCACGTATTCTGAAAAGCACCAAAAACTATGATCGGATTGAATTCCTGACCAAAGGAAAACTGATGGTACGGATTTTTAAAATGATGATAAGATAAATAATTCCCAATTTTCAATTTACAATTCCAAGGAACCAATTAACGGATGAACTAATTAACCAATTAACTATTCAACCAACATGCAGGAAATAATTTCAAACAATTATGTGCGGATAATTTTCAGTACAGCAGTAATCTATCTGTTTATTGTTATTGCCATTCGTCTATTTGGCAAAAAAGAATTGGCGCAACTTTCGGTGGTGGATATGGTTTTTATTTTGCTGATTAGCAACGCAGTGCAAAACGCCATGGTAGGACCCGATTCTACGCTTTCGGGAGGTTTGGTAGCTGCTTCTACTTTATTTGTCATAAATTACCTGTTGAAATATCTTCAATACCGCTTTCCGGGGTTTGGAAAAGTAGTTGAAGGCGATGCTATTATGCTGATTTATAAAGGAAAAATAATTGATAAACACTTGCGTAGAGCCCAAATTACGGTAGATGAACTGTTAGAAGCTGTTCGTGAACATGGTGTGGAAAGTGTAAAGGATGTTGATTTAGCAATTTTAGAAGTGGATGGAAATATAAGTGTATTATCCAAGGAATTTCAAAATAGAACGGTAAAACGCCGTAAAGCACATAAAATATTAAATAAAACGGAAGTATAAATTTAGTGGGTAGTATGTAGTCTTAAGAATTATCAATCAACTAATTAACCGATGAACTAAATAATCAATCAACAACTATGCAATTAAAACCCTGTACGGAAAAACAGTTAGCAGAAATACTTGATATTTTCAACGATGCCATTCTCAATTCAACGGCTTTATACGATTATAAAACCCGCACCATGGAAACTATGAATGCGTGGTATGCTGACAAATTAAATCATAATTATCCTGTAATAGGTGCATTTGATGAAACTAATATGTTGCTGGGATTTGCCACTTACGGCATGTTCAGGGTTCGACCGGCCTATAAATATACCGTTGAGCATTCGGTTTATGTTCGTCCCGACAAACGTGGTGAGGGAATCGGGAAAATTTTGTTACAGGAAATTATTAAAAAAGCAGCAGAACAAAATTTTCATGTACTGGTTGGTGTAATCGATGCATCAAATGTTGTGAGCATTAAACTGCATGAAAATGAAGGCTTTGTGTTGAATGGAATATGGAAAGAAGTTGGCTATAAATTCGGGAAATGGTTGGATGCCGCTTTTTATCAATTGATTTTGAAAACACCGGAGAATCCGGTTGAAGAATAAAAAATAGAATTTAAAAAGATGGAAAACAGAACAATAAAATGGGGCATTCTGGGAACCGGAAGAATTGCGAAAGTATTTGCAACAGCGTTACAGGTAGTTGATAACTCGGAACTGTATGCGGTTGGTTCACGGACAGAGCAGAAAGCTGCTCAATTTGCTTCCGAATTTAATATTCCCAAATCGTTTGGAAGTTATGAAGAGCTGGTTTCAGATAGTGAAATCGATGTGATTTACATCGCCACGCCTCATAATCTTCATCTCGAATGCGCTTTGCTGGCTATGAATCATGGGAAACATGTTTTGTGCGAAAAGCCACTTGGAGTGAATAGGAGGGAAGTTGAGCTGTTGATTGCAAAGGCTAAGGAGAAAAACGTTTTTCTAATGGAAGCTCTCTGGAGCCGTTTTTTACCACATATTATCAAAACAAAGGAATTGATTGATTCGGGCGAAATCGGTGAAATAAAACTGATGACGGCCTTTTTTTCGTTTAAATCCAATAACGGTCCTGAACACCGGCATTTTAATATTGACTTGTGCGGCGGTTCCATCCTCGATATCGGAATTTATAACATTTTTCTGTCGTTGTTGCTTTTCGGAAAACCGGAGAAAATTTCAGCCATGGCCGGATTAAGTGAACAAGGCGGTGATAATAGCTGTAGTTATACTTTTAAATATGAGAATGATATGTTGGCCGTTATGCATTCGTCGTTTTTAGTAGATGCGCCCATAATTGCCGAAATTTATGGAACGAAAGGTAAAATTATTCTCAACCACCGTTGGTTTACTCCTGTAAAAGTACAAGTGTTTTATAACGACGGAAATGAAAATGCTTTTGATTTTGAAATTAAAAGTAACGGTTACGAATTTGAGGCTGAAGAAACTGTACGTTGTATTCTGGAAGGAAAAACGCAAAGTGATTTGTGGAGTTGGAATGATAGTTTGCTGCTTGTTGAAACC
>JBBQMQ010000518.1:0-2830 GCA_038329115.1 Bacteroidales bacterium | reverse complement strand
CATTTCTCGCCGATTAAGATGATAATCAGCGGCTTTGCCACAGCTGCCAAACCCATCATTAATGCAAATGACACCAGCATGGAGGTTTTTATCACATTCCGGTAAGCCTGTTTTAATCGTTCGGCTTCATCCTGAATGCTACTTAGTACAGGATAACTAACCCGTTGAACCACAGAAGTCATATTACCCGAAATAACAGTACTGAATAGTTCGGCACGTGTAAACTGCCCTAATTGCGGTGCGCTGTAAAACTTACCAATGATTACATAGTACAAGTTTTTATAAATGGTATTAATCAAACCCGATATCATTAACTTCGATCCAAAACCAAATAATTCTTTAAAACTCTGCACAGAAAATTCCTTTGCCGGTCGCCAGGAATTGTACAACCAGAGAAAAATACTGTTTAAGAATTGCTTCGAAACCTGTTGCCCTACCAGGCTCCACACCCCAAAGCCTTTAATTGCCATTCCAATGCCTATTACTCCACTCGTTACAGAAGCAATGAGCGAAATTTTGGCCTGGGTTTTAAAATCAACCCTTTTTTCCAGTATAGTTCGTTGGATAATTGAAAAGGCATTGATAATCAGAACTATTCCCATCACGCGGGTAACCGGAATCAATACCGGTTCACGAAAAAAGTTACTTATTGCTGAAGCACAAAGAAACAAAATAACGTAAAGAACAATTCCTATAAGTAGGTTAAAATAAAAAACTGTATTATAATCTTTATCGTTGGCATCTGTTTTACGAATTAATGCACTTGAAAAGCCACTGTCTACAATTGAATAGGATACAGCAATAAAAAAAGTTATCATTCCCAAAATACCGAATTCAGCCGGTGAAAGTATTCTGGCAAGTACTATTCCCACTAAAAAAGAGATTCCTGAACTCGCGACATTATCTATCAAGCTCCAGCTTACCCCGTGAACTGTTTTATCTTTTAGAGAACTCAAAATTTTTTCTTTCTTTTTGCATACGAAGATTTACCAAGGATTTTTGCTTAAACTCTATTAATATCTGATTTACAACAATATAATGCGATCTGTTTTATTATAAGAAGTAAAGAGTTATTATTGAAATAGTAGTAAATTCTATATTTTCGGCTTTCAATGCCCATGGAATTAACATTTCTATATTGGCGAAGTAGAATAACTTACAATTACAAAATAGCTGACTTGCAAACAAACTATTTTTAAACTCACCCACAAAGATACAAAAAACCTTGAATTAGCATTGAAATAGCAAATCTTATCGTATAACCTTGCACTTGAATTTTTAAACATGACATTATTTTAATTGTTATTCAACAAAATAACTTTCAGCAAGCCCTATTTAATTGATCGCTCTCATTAAATTCTCGGCTAAGGTTCGTCCCTGTTAGTATGCTTGTTTTATACAAATTTCTGCATCATGTTAGTTTAATACCATGCCCGACATAGCAAAAACAGGTTGTTTCATGGCGAAACAACCTGTTTTGTTTTAGTCTGACATCTTGACTCTTGGTACTAAACTAGTCTCTCAATGCAGCTTGTGCAGCAGCCAAACGTGCGATTGGCACACGGAATGGGGAGCAGCTCACGTAGTTCAACCCAACCTTGTGGCAGAATTCAACTGACGATGGTTCGCCTCCGTGCTCACCACAAATACCTACTTTTAAGTTTGGATTTACGGAGCGTCCTTTTTCGGTTGCCATTTGCACCAATTGTCCAACTCCATTCTGATCAAGAACTGCAAATGGATCTGCTTTCAAAATTTTCTTTTCCAAATAAATTGGTAAGAACGAAGCAATATCATCGCGGGAATAACCGAAAGTCATTTGAGTTAAGTCATTCGTTCCAAATGAGAAAAACTCAGCGGTAGCAGCAATGCGGTCGGCAGTAAGTGCAGCGCGTGGAATTTCTATCATAGTACCTACTTTGAAATCAATGCTGTCGCCTTTTTCCGCAAACAATTTGGCTGCAGTGTCACGTATGATTTTATCCTGTTCGTTGAACTCGAATTTAATACCAACTAATGGTACCATGATTTCCGGCATGGCTTTGATTCCTCTTGCTTTCAATGCCAGTGCTGCACCCAAAATGGCGCGGGTTTGCATTTCAGTAATTTCGGGATATGTATTTCCTAAACGGCAACCACGGTGACCCAACATCGGATTTGATTCGTGAAGCGATTCAACACGTTGTTTAATAACTTTTACAGAAACGCCCATTGCTTCTGCCATTTCACGTTGTCCTTTTTCATCATGAGGAACAAATTCGTGCAATGGTGGATCCAGCAAACGAACAGTTACCGGGCAACCTGCCATTGCTTCGAAAATTCCTTCGAAGTCAGCTTCCTGATAAGGCAGAATTTTTTCCAAGGCAATGCGGCGTCCTTCTTCATTTTCAGCAAGAATCATTTCGCGCATAGCTTTAATTTTTTCACCTTCAAAGAACATGTGTTCAGTACGGCAAAGTCCTATTCCGGTAGCACCAAATTTACGTGCAACTATAGCATCGTGAGGTGTATCCGCATTAGTACGTACTGTCATCTTTGTATGTTTGTCGGACAATGCCATCAGTTCAGCAAAATCAGCATCCAACTCCGCTTCAGAAGTTCCTACCTGACCCAAGAAAATATCCCCGGTAGAGCCATTCAACGAAATATAATCGCCTTCTTTTACGGTTAAACCATCCACTTCCATAGTTTTTGAAGCGTAATCAATTTTCAAGGTTCCTGCTCCCGAAACACAGCATTTACCCATACCACGAGCCACAACAGCTGCATGAGAAGTCATACCACCACGTGCAGTCAAAATACCCTGAGCAGCAGCCATACCGGCTAAATC
>JBBQMQ010000517.1:0-2844 GCA_038329115.1 Bacteroidales bacterium | reverse complement strand
GCTTATGGAGAGAAATTGTGATATAAAATGACCCCTAGCCCTAAAGGGGAATAAAACGCGACCTACAAAATCATTTTTAGGTCGTTTATTTTTAACTCAAAAATAATTATTTCCCATTCAATTTCTTTATTAAATCTATTTCCTTTTGATCAAAAGGAGTTTTATCAGTCCTCAGAATATCGTGAAACCATATTGCAGGCTCTTTTATTTTTGGTAATGGTTCATCCCATGCAAAAATCGTATTTGTTTTACCGGCTACAAACCCCCAATTGATTGCTCCGACTTTATTTTCTTTAAGTAATGGCATGATGTTTTCAAAACGACTTTCATTTTTACGTGCCATGTACTCCGTACAAATTAAGGGACGTTTATGCTTTTTCAGCATATCAATCAACCCTTTGTTTTCCTGTTCGTTACTATAGCAATGATAGGTAATTATATCTGAATTTATAAGCTGAAAATCTGTTATTTCTGTACAACCATAACACCATGCTCCCGAAGTAACCGGTTGGGATGGATTTACCTGTTTTGCCCATTTGAAAACGTGTTTTAATAACGGAATCGATGTACTCACATAGTTATTATTGCCCGGTTCATTGTATAAATCCCACACTAAAACCCGTTTATCATTTTTAAAAGTTTGAAGAATATCTGAGACATAAGCTTCCAAATCGCTGTAAAGTTTAGTGGTGTCTTTTCGCAATGAAATAGCCGGATCCTGCACCCAACCCGAATTATGAACACCAGGTTTCGGTTCGGGTTGTTTTCCTAAAGCCGATTCTTCATTCCAGCAATCATCAAAAAAAACAAAAATGGTTCGAATTTTATGCTTTGATGAAATGGCAAGATATTTTTTCATTCTTTTTTTAAAATCCTTCGAATCAGCTTTCCATACCAGGCTGCTCAGGTAAACCCGCATTGTATTAAAACCCAGTTCCTGCGCCCAACCTAGTTCCCTGTCAATGGTTTTGGAATCAAATGTATCTGCCTGCCACATTTCAATCTGATTTATGGCCGAGCTGGGTATAAAGTTACAACCTCTGATCCACGGAAGTTTTGTATACCACGAATTTATTTTTTCTTCCGTCCATATTTTGGATTCCTTATTTTTTGATTGAACCGTAACGGATCCTTGCGAACTTGCCGGATCTATATAAAAAAACAAGAACAGACACAATGTGATGAATTGCAATCTGTTTCTTTTTATTGTCTGAATGATTTCTAAAAACATAAAATTCAAGTTTATAAGCGTTGGTGAATAATAATCTTTGATATGCAAAGTTATAAAAAAATGTTCTTCCATAATCATATCCCATTGAAATGGAATGATTTTTTTAATAGAAGATTTATATCATATTTTGATTCGGATGCTATCTGATAGATAATCAATTGGTAATAAGTTTATAAAATGACATTGGTATTTTCCCTTCTTAAATATGAAAAAGTAAATTATGTCTTTTAAGAGTTTATTTACAGTTGTGGATTGTTAAACCAACAGTTTTTTGTAGATTTGCATATTCAAAACCCAGAATTAAGTAACTGCCAAAGAAAATAATATGTCTAAAAACCAACAAATTACTTTCCTGAAATCTTTGTTTCAAGGCAAAACGAATAGTTTCTTTTTGCAACTTTTCAGGTATACATTTGTGGGCGGACTTGCTTTTGCAGTCGATTTTGGAGCTTTATTCCTGTTGACTGAACATTTCAAACTTCATTATCTTATTTCCGCAGGAATTTCCTTTATTCTGGGACTTATTGTAAATTATTTTTTGAGTGTAAAATGGGTGTTTAATAGTCGCACAGTTAAAAACCATTTCCTCGAATTTGTGATTTTCTCTTTAATTGGTCTCATTGGTTTGGGATTAAATGAATTTTTCCTATGGATTTTTACCGAAAAATTCCTAATGTATTATCTTGTTTCAAAAATAGTTACGGCTATAATTGTATATTTGTGGAATTTTATGGCACGTAAAGTAATCCTATTTGATAAAAAATCACCCAACAATGAATAAAACCGCCTTAATTATTGGAGCAGGTCCTGCAGGACTAACTGCAGCCTACGAACTGGTAACACGGACCGATATAAAACCCATCATTCTGGAACAATCAAACGATATTGGTGGAATTTCTAAAACGGTGGTTCACAACGGTAACCGAATGGATATTGGTGGTCACCGGTTTTTCTCAAAGTCGGATGTTGTGATGAAATGGTGGCAGGAAATTCTCCCCATTCAGGGAGCGGAATCGAAAGATGAATTACTGAAAGAGATTATTTACCATAAAAAACGCACAAATGTAATGCTTTCGGAAAATGGTCCGGATCCTGAAAAAACGGATCGTGTAATGCTTATCAGAACGCGGCTGTCACGTATTTTCTTTTTACGGAAGTTTTTTGATTATCCAATTTCACTGAATTTCCAAACCATTCGAAATCTCGGATTTTTAAGAATTGTCAAGATTGGTTGGACATATATCTGGATTCAGATTTTCCCGGTTCGAAATATAAATTCGCTCGAAGATTTTTTTGTCAGTCGGTTTGGAACAGAGCTTTATAAGACGTTTTTTAAAGATTATACCGAAAAAGTTTGGGGCGTGGAGTGTTCCGAAATTGCAGCCGATTGGGGTGCTCAGCGTATAAAAGAACTTTCGATTTCCAAAGCTTTATTACATGCTTTGAAATCCATTTTCAAGAAAAAGGAAACTTCCATTGAGCAAAAAGACACCGAAACGAGTCTGATTGAACAGTTTATGTATCCGAAACTCGGACCGGGTCAAATGTGGGAAACAGTTGCACGGATTATTGAGGAAAAAGGTGGTGTTATAATTAAAAATGCTGAGGTTACT
>JBBQMQ010000516.1:0-2844 GCA_038329115.1 Bacteroidales bacterium | reverse complement strand
GTGAGAAGAGTTATGCTGCCGTTTTTATTAGTTAACTTGATTGAAAATAGATTTTGATTTGATTTGTTCACCTGAACTTCAATCCTTGAAATGTCGGTTTTATTTGCTTTTGGAACCATTTCAATGCAATAGTTCTGAACTGATTTGGTTTTGCTGAAGCGAATGATGCATTTGCTTTTATACGCTGACAAAATAGCCATTGGATTTGTTTCCGACAATTCCTTTTCTGTCGGTTCGGTGATTGAAACTTCTTTGTTTTGAGGAACATAAGACCATTGCGTTTTGCCATCAAACCAGACTTTCATCTGGTCCATATCCAATACAAATTTACTTCCTTTTAACGTGAAAGACCCAGTCGCAAGCTGACCGTTCGGATTGCTTTTTTCGCTGACAGATAATTTAAAATCAGTTTTAATCGCATTAGTCTTGGCCAAGGTAAGCAAATCAGTCAGAATCTTTTCTGCCTGAGGATTATTCTGAGCGGCTATATATTGAAACGAAAAGAGAAAAACGACTAATGAATAAATTATTTTCTTAATCATACTTTGGTTTAATTGATGATTGATAACAGATAACTGTTCACTGATGACTGTCTAAAGGTGTTTCAAAATCTGTTCCAAATGCATGCTGTCCATCACCAAAACCTGACGGGCTTTGCTTCCTTCGAACGGACCAATAATTCCGGCCACTTCCAACTGATCCACAATACGACCTGCACGGTTGTACCCGATTGAGAATTTTCGTTGAATCAGCGAGGTTGAACCTTGTTGATTGGCTACAATTAAATGTGCAGCTTCTTCAAAAAGTGGATCACGTTTGGTCATATCAATAGAACTTGAGTCAATTCCATCACCTTCTGGTCGAATAAATTCAGGCAGATAAAATGCTGTTGGATAAGATTGCTGTTTACTGATATGATGAACAATGTTTTCAACTTCAGGAGTGTCAACAAAAGCACACTGAACGCGGATTAAATCATTTCCCTGTGAGAAAAGCATATCACCACGACCAACCAATTGATTTGCTCCCGGAGAATCCAGAATGGTTCGTGAGTCAATCATGGATGATACACGGAAAGCAACGCGGGCAGGGAAGTTGGCTTTAATTACACCGGTAATAATATTGACAGATGGACGTTGAGTGGCAATAATCATGTGAATTCCCACGGCACGTGCGAGCTGAGCAATTCGGGCAATCGGCATTTCCACTTCTTTGCCAGCGGTCATAATTAAATCACCAAACTCATCTACAATCACAACAATATACGGCAGGAATCTGTGTCCTTTATCAGGGTTTAAATGTCTGATTGTGAACTTTTCATTGTATTCTTTTACATTGCGGACATGAGCCTTTTTGAGCAAATCATACCGGTCATCCATTTCTTTACAAAGGGAATTTAATGTTTCAACAACTTTGCTTGTATCGGTTATAATAGCATCTTCGCCATCGGGTAATTTGGCAAGAAAATGTTTTTCAATATCGCCGTAAATGTTGAATTCCACCTTTTTAGGATCAACTAAAACGAGTTTCAGTTCGGCAGGATGCTTTTTATAAAGCAATGAAGTGATAATTGCATTTAATCCAACCGATTTCCCCTGACCGGTAGCACCTGCCACTAATAAGTGAGGCATTTTGGCCAAATCTACCATGAAAATATCATTCGTAATGGTTCGTCCAAAAGCTACGGGTAATTCAAATTTTGATTCCTGAAATTTTTTGGAAGCTATAATAGAATGCATCGATACAACTTGCGGATCACTGTTTGGAACTTCTATACCAATAGTTCCTTTTCCGGGAATAGGAGCGATGATACGAATTCCGGTTGCTGCCAGACTAAGCATAATGTCATATTCCAAATTTCGTATTTTGGAAATACGAATTCCTGCTTTTGGTACTATTTCATACAAGGTAATGGTTGGCCCTACAGTTGCTTTGATATTATCTATTTCAATACCAAAATTCTGCAAAATAGTAATAATCTTGTTTTTATTGGCGTTCTGTTCCGCCATATCAATTTGTGTATCATTGTCGGTTCCATAAATTTTCAACAAATCGAGTGTCGGTGGATTGTAGTGCGATAAATCAAGTGTCGGGTCATATTTCCCTAATTTGGTAACGTTGTAAAACGGATCTTCATGCTCATTGTCAGTGAATTCCAGTTCAACAGCATCAACAGCTTTATTTTCATCAACATGCTCCGGTTTTTCAATTTCAAAAGGTACATCTTCAATTTCTTCTTCTGTCTCCGTTTCGATTACAAATTCTTCATCATTGTCATTTCCTTTTGTAATCCAGTCATCCGGAATAATTTCAGTGCCAACAGCAACGCTTGCTTCGTGAAATTCTTCTTCAAATATTAGAGGATTTACTATATCCTGATTTTTAGACTTACGGGTAAAAATTCTTTTGATAAAAGGAATAGTGGCTTTGGAAGTCACGATAGCATAAACCAGAAAAGTTCCGACCAGAATCATTAATGTACCCGGAATACCAACGTACGAAACCAGCCATTGACTTATATTGTCGCCATGTTTGCCTCCTGGCGAAAAAACATAAATATAATCGGCATAAAACGGTGTAAATATGTAGCCCAGTAATACAGACACCCAAATCAGCCAAAAACTGCAGTGAAAGAATGCTTTCCACAAAGACGCAATCCGTATTTTCATGAAACGAAATGCCACGACGAGTCCAAAATAAAGAATTGCAAACGACGAAACACCAAACCACTTATTGATAAAAGTTTCAGCCAGAATAGCTCCTGTAACAGAGGCCCAGTTTTGAATTTGAGTGCGCATTTGCTGCATATCACTCCACGAAAGATCCATTTTGCTTTGGTCGGCA
>JBBQMQ010000515.1:0-2886 GCA_038329115.1 Bacteroidales bacterium | reverse complement strand
ACAAATAGTACAGGAACAACAACCATTAATGCAAACACAATAGCTAATGTTACCAATGCTACCACTACCGCTACTTCTAGTGGTATATTTCTATCGGCAGGAACAAATACAGTTAATGGCAATTTTATATGTAATTTATTTACACCTTCCAGTACTGCAGCTTCTATTTACGGGATTAACATTGGCACATCAGCTGCGTCTTCAACATCAACCTATTCAAATAATATTATCAGTTTAGGGAGCGACAATACTCCCTGTAATATTTATGGGATTAATGAAAACAATAATACAGTAAATTCCTCAACAACGAATATCTATTTTAATACAGTTTATATTGGTAGCGGAGTTCAGGCAATAGGATCAGCAACAAACTCATTCTGTATGCGGAGCGATAATGGTACTGCAAATGTAAGAGATATACGGAATAATATTTTTGTAAGCACACGTTCAACTATCGGAGGCTCTTCAAGACATTATGTGTTCTATTTTGGACAAGCAGCAGCTGCTAATTCTTTAACATGCGACTATAATGATTATTATTATACAGGAACAGCAGGTATTCTGGCACGTTTCTTTAATTCATATCCGACTGGTGCGCAAATTGTAACAGGTCAAACAGGGAATGATGGTAATAGTAAAAAGATCGATCCAAGTTTTTTAAATGCTGGTGGTACATTAGCTACTGATTATATGACAACTTCCGCAATGATTGGTGCGAATATAGGTGCTGGAACTGACTTTGATGGGAATACTAGAGTTACTGCTACCCCACAACTTGGTGCATGGGAACAATTGCCTTCTATTTGGTCTGGAAGCGCATGGAATGTAACTCCAACAAGTGCTATTGTATCAATTATTAATGGCACATATACTGGAGCTGGTTTTAGCGCTAAAGATTTAGTAATTAATGCAGGGAAACAAGTATCGATAAGCACCGGAACATTGGCTGTTGCCAGAAACCTTACATTAAAAAGCGATGCCACCGGTACTGCAACATTTATTGATAATGGCGGTACATTAACCGTAAGCGGCACAACCAATGTTCAGCAATATTTAGCTTCGGGTCGTAACTGGTATATTTCCAGTCCGGTAAGTGCGGCTACCAGCGCAGTATTTGATGCTGCCACATCAAGTTCTAACAAACTGTATTGGTATGATGAAGTTCATGGTAGTACAATCAATTGGCCTCAAATTACAAATAATAGTACTTCACTCATTAAAACCAAAGGCTATGTGACTAATATTCCGAGTTCAGGTAATGTTACTTTTACTGGAGGCACATTAAACACCGGCGATATTACCACAGGTCAAAACGGTATTCCGGGTTTAACCCGCACTACCGGACAAACCAAAGAAGGTTTTAATCTCGTGGGTAATCCTTATGTATCGTATGTAGATTGGAACAATGCCACGAAAACAAATTTGAATGGAACCATGTGGTTTAGAACGAATGTTGGCAGTGTGTATAAATTCTACACTTATAATTCGGTTGACGGTGGTCGAAATTCGACTGATAATGTAGCTGTTCCTGCTTCAGTTACTAACTGGATTCCTCCTATGCAGGCTTTTTGGGTGCGTGTGGAAGGGGCGACTACCGGCTCGTTAGGATTTACGAATGCCATACGCAATCATAAAGATATTGCAGGAAATATATTTAAAGCTCCGGCATCGAAAAAATCAATTAACCAATTGCTGCGTTTACAAGTGTCAAACGGCATTAACGATGACGAAGCGGTGGTTTATTTCAATCCAAATGCAGCCAACGGATTAGATACATACGATTCACCTAAAATGAATAATGGCAATGTTGCCATTCCTGAAATTTACACGCTGGCAGGTACGGAGCAATTGGTTATTAATGGCATGACCGATGTGGCTTCAAAAAGTGATATTGCGTTGGGTTTCAAAACCGGACAATTGAATACTTTCAGCATAAAAGCCTCCGAAATCAGTAACTTCGAAGCAGGTACACAGGTATTTATTAAAGACTTGTTGACCAATACTGAATATGAACTTACTGATGGTAGTCCTTACAGCTTTAGCTCTGATGTGACCAATAGTACCGATCGTTTCAGAATTATATTCCGTTCTCCATCCATTGTCAATGGCATAGGATCTAAAATTGCCGATAATCTGAACGTAAGTGTTTACAAAAATGCCAATAATCAGATAACTGTAAATTGCAAAGTTATTACTGCTAATTCAAAAGTATCGGTTTATAATGCAGTGGGTCACAAATTAGTAGAAAAGCAACTGAAAAGCACTATTACAGTAATTGATTCTCAGTTTGATGCTGGCATTTATATGGTAACCGTAAAGAATGGGGATAAAAATAAAATATTTAAAATGATTTTAAACTAATAGAAACCATGAAAAAATTAGAGAAAAAACACATATATATTGTTCCTTATATTCAACAAATTAAATTGGATAACGAAATTTCGTTGGCATTGGAATCGTCGCCACCTGATGGACCAGGTGAGGGAGCTTCATTAGCACCAGAATACATGAACAATGATCCGTTTAAAAATCAGAATGTTTAAGATATTTTTTATTTAAATAGTTCACTATCACTCTATTAGTTTTTTAAGTTCAGGAAGAATGTCTGTTAATTTCAGACATTCTTCCTTTTGTTACAAACAAATACAATCTATTATCAAAATCATCAACAAAAACTATATGAAACGAGCACATCAAGCAAATCTTGATATTCAAGGAAATGTCCGGATAGAATTCGGGAGTGTAAGTTAAATCTGAAAACTTAAAAAACAATTAAAAGCAGATGAAACTATTTGTCAAAAAACTCAACAAGAATCTTAACAAACAATTACAAATTATTGACTTAGAAGAAACCGATCTTATCAAAAAAGCTCAGAAATCAATTCT
>JBBQMQ010000514.1:0-2913 GCA_038329115.1 Bacteroidales bacterium | reverse complement strand
CAAAGCATAATAAAGGCAGCATCCAAATCGAAAATAACGAAAAACATGGCAATGAGGTAAAAGCTGGAAGAGAAACGCAGACGGGCATCGCCGGTGGGCGGAATTCCCGATTCGTAAGGCTCATCCGTTTTGAGTTCTTTGTGGCGTTCGCCCAGAACATAGGAAAGCCCAATCATGATGCCTATTAAGGCAAAAACGATAGCGGCAAAAACAATAAAAGGCCAGATAGTAATTTCGGGTTTCAACATATTGCGTAATTTTTGTTGAATGAAATGATAATTTGCACTTTGTTAACTGAAACAAACTTTTTTGTGAAATTGTTTAAAAGTACAGGTTTTATTTTTCGGTTATTTATGTTCAAAAATCTGTTCTGAGTTTAAAATCAGGTCAACATATTGAGCTCTTTTGTAAATAAAAGGATTGTTGGAGAGTTTGTTTTTGGAGAGTTTGCCTCTGAATTCGTCCAAACTGTTATAGCTTTTTGATTCCATCCACGTTTCCAGTTCATTCTTAATTTTAGAAATTTGCCCAAATCCGTTTTTATACAGGGTACTTACCACTTGAACACTTGTAGCCCCTGATAGAATGAGTTTTATGACATCAGCACCGGTGAATATTCCATGACTGCTGCAAATCTCTGCCTTGATATTTTCAAATAATAATCCGGCCATTTTAAGCGATTTTCTGTAGTCGCCCGGATTACTGAAATTAAATATTTTCATGTGTTTCTCCTTATTGATATCTATATCCGGTTGAAAAAACGAATTGAATAACACGAAGGTATTCACTCCGGCTTCATCTATTTTTTTTATGAAATTCAACGGGTTTGTATAATCAGAACTCAGCTTAACACTAATAGGAATGGAAATGTTCTGTTTGATTTGCGTCACAATGCTGATTTGTTCGTTTTCAATTGCTATCGGATCTTTGTCGAAGTCGCCCGGATTATGATAGAAATTCAGTTCAAGTCCATCCACACCGGTTTGTTCAATAAGTCGGGCATATTCTATCCATGTTTCCGTATTTACGGCATTGAGACTCGCAATAACAGGAATTGAGACGCTTTCTTTTGCTCGTCTAAGATGAAGTAAATGTTCTTCCGCCCCGATATAATCCATGTGAGTATGCAGCGTGAGCATTTCGGCATATATATCATTGAATTCTTCCAGTTTTTCGTCGAGTTGAAATCTTTCAAGTTGAATCTGTTCTTCAAATAAAGACTTATAAACAATTGCAGCAGCTCCATTTTCTTCGGCCTTTTTCAGGTTATCTAAGTTGGTGGCTAAGTTAGAAGCACCTACAATAATGGGATTGTCAATTTCAATTCCCATGAATTTTGTTTTAAGGTTTTTCATTTTTAGGTTTATTAGAATAGATAATTTACACTTTCAATCATGTTTATCCAACGAAAATAAATACCCATTTGTTTTTATATTTCTAATAAATCACGCATTTAATTGTATAAAAACCGGATGGTAATAAAAAAATCATATTTAGGTGAACGAATTCATTTTGAGAGTGTTTCTATTTAGATTAAGTAAACATATTAAGTACCTACGACTATGAATTATTATATGAGTAAAAAAATTAAAAGAAGTTTTGAAGAAACAGTGCCATTAGTTATCGAAGCATTGGCATTGCAGGGCTTTGGGATTATATCAGAAATAAATATGAATGAAAAATTGAAGGAAAAACTGGGAGTTGATTTCAGAAAATATAAAATATTGGGAGCGTGTAATCCTGCTTATGCCTACAAAGCTATCCTTGAAGAAGATAAAATTGGCGTAATTTTACCCTGTAATATATTAATTCAAGAAATGTCGGAAGAATTAACAGAAGTTGCTGCTGTAAATCCGGTGGCTTCAATGTCGGCAATAGATAATTCGAAGCTTATGGAAATAGCATTGGAAGTTCAGCAAAAACTGAAATCCGTAATTGAAAAGTTGAGATAAAACCCAAGATTTTTCTAATCATACAAATGCCTGCCTGTCATATTTATAAATAACTCATCCAGATTAAGAGCCCCTTTGTACTTCTTCAGAAGATTCTGTAGAGTACTATCTGCCAGAATATTTCCCAAATCCATAATAATTATCCGGTCGCATAGAAATTCGGCTTCGTCCATATAATGTGTTGTGAGAATGAGCGATGTTTTCTTTTCATCTTTCAGATTCTTGAGGATGGCCCAGATTCCACGTCGGGCATGAGGGTCAAGACCGGTGGTAGGTTCATCCAGAAGTAACATGGAGGGCTTGTTCAGCAACGAGATTCCAAGAGCCAGTCGCTGACGTTGCCCACCAGAAAGATTGTTTACATACGCTTTTTTCTTTTCCTGAAGTTCCACTAATTCAATCACTTCGTTTACACGGCTCGTATCCAGGTTATAAAAACTGGCAAAGAGTTGTGTTGTTTCAAAAACTGTAAGGCGATCGATAAACTTTGTTTCCTGCAAAGATAGTCCGATGAGATTATGCAATTCGCTTTCGTTTGATTTCCATGATTTCCCGGCAATTTTAATGATCCCTTCATCCGGTTGCTGTAGTCCTTCAATCATTTCCACTAATGTGGTTTTTCCAGCTCCGTTAGGGCCCAATAAAGCTACAAATTCACCCGGTTTAATGGATAAATCCACTCCTTTTACAGCTTGAACTTCTTTAAATGATTTTTTGATACCCGTAAGTTCTACAATATACTCCATGATTTATTTCTGTTTTATTTTTATTTAAAACCAACCCGGAAATAAATTTGTTCAAATAATAATCTGAAGCTAACCGAACCTACAAATTAATCAACCCTCCATTTTTTTATTTTGTTACGATAAACTTGTGAGTTATCACCACATCCGCATTTCTTGCCTTAAGGATATACATACCGGGTTTTAGATCCCTGATATTCAGTTCCAGAAGTGTGTCG
>JBBQMQ010000513.1:0-2941 GCA_038329115.1 Bacteroidales bacterium | reverse complement strand
GGTCACTTTGTTTGTCATATTTCAAATCCTGAAGCATACTTGCATTCACGCCAATTCTGAAATTATATGATTTATAAACCCCAAACGGAACAATACTGGCAGTCATTCTCCAACAGTGTAATTCGCGCGTTACATTAACGTTTGTGTACGTAAATTGTTTAGCTGTAAAATCATACGAGGTGGAGGCATTTAGTTTCCAATTGTTGGTTAATGATATATTCCCCGAAAAATTAAGATTTTGGGTGAAGCCCATTTCGTATTCCATTATGTCTTTGTTGAAAACGTTCGTGTTTCCGTATCGTATTGAATAACTTGCACTTATACTCCACGGAATTGTGATTTTTTCGTATCCTTCATCCGAAGTCTGTGTTTGTTTTTTATCCTTATCTGTTGCGGTTTCACTTTGATTCTCAACACCGGTTGTATTCTCTGATTTCATAGGTAATGAATCAGAATTTTCTGAACCGGAATTAGTTTTTTTTGTTTTTGGTTTTTTCTTAAAAGTTTCGTTGCTGATTGTATAACTGTACGAAGTACTTGTTCCTAAAAAGCGGGGAAAACCTCCATGTTCCCAACGAAGTTTATTAATACGAACTGGATTTCCTGCACTGTTTAATCCGTAAAAATAAGGATCAAACTGACCACTTAAACTCAACGAGTAATTTTTCCCGAATTTTAACTGAATATTTGTACTGAAAATTTGCCATTGCATTGAGTCGGCAGCTAAATTATAGCCACCATTAATCGTAAAATTATTAATGAGGCTTATCTTTTTAAATTTCTCAGTACCTGTAGTATCATTGTCGTTTCGTACCTTCATTTCCACATTATTTCCAAGTGAGAAGCCGATGTTTCCGGATTTTCCGGTGCCCGGTGTACCATATAAAGAACCGATATAATGAGAATACTGAACAACCTGATCATGATAAACTGCCGGGTTAGTTTTATCCATAATTGATTGATTGTAAGTTCCGTAATATCCCCATCGTGGGTCTCCGAAATCAGGCATATAATTGAAACTCATCGATGGAGTCAGGACGTGACGAATTCTGTCAATCTTATCTCCGAAAATGGCTCTGATAGGCGTATAAAAGCCATAAAGTTTGGTGGAAGCGGAAACTCCCATATTAAAATCATAAACTCTTCGAAAACCATTAACTGTATCTGTTAAAACTTTTTGATTTGTTTTGTCCCACGATTGATTATAAGATTGCAAATACCAACGCTCTGTATAATTAAGGGAAGGAGAAACATTTATATATTTTAAAACATTGAATGATGCACTAATTGGAATATTATGTCTCATTCCATTCTTCCAATCGCGGGTGAGCGATGATGTGAGCAATTTGTTTTCTTTCGTTTCAATACTATTCGCCAAAGTTCCTGAATATGACATCGATATTTTTTCATACCAACGTTCGTTTCCAATTGGATTTTTCCGTTTGAAAGGATAAATCCGGCTCATTGAAATGCTGATATTAGGTAATGTTAAGCTAATCGTTGAATCCTTAGTCCGCTGATTGATAAGCATACTTCCTGAGATACTAAAAGGATTTTCTGGAAATCGTTGAGAAAATGAAACACTTGAGCCTTTTGAATTTTCTGAATTTAAAGCAGGATTATAATAACTGTTGATATTGCTCCGGTTATAACCACTTGTAGAAAAATTTACACTGGAAGAAAAGTTGAAATAAGGATTTGCCTTCTGATCCTGAGAGTGCGACCACCGAATACTCATATTATTGGCAACGCTATAATCCGGAAGGTCCTTTTCTCCAGTCACATCCGAACGGTAACTAATACTTAAATTTCCACTGAATTTGTATTTTTTGACGTATCTGGTATTTGCTGATAAAGCCCATGTTCCTTTCGTGTAAATTTCACCTTTCAACTCCAGATCCATGTAATCATTTACTGCAAAATAATAACCACCATTGGTCAACCCAAAACCACGCGTCAATTCATCCTGAAAAGTGGGCATGATAATTCCTGAGGAATATTTATCCGTAAAAGGGAAAAACCCAAATGGGACAGCAATTGGTAATGGAACATCTTCAATGACTAAATAAGCAGGACCAGTCACGATGTAACCGCCAGGTTTTACTTTTCCTCTGGTCAGACTTAAGTAGAAATCGGGATGTTCATGATTATCACAGGTTGTATATTTTCCATCGGCAATGCACAGAATGTCGCTGGGAGTTTTTTTAGTTTTGTCACTAATTATATAACCTTCACCTTGTTGCGTAACTGCCTGTCTGATATATCCTTTTTTAGATTTTAAGTTGTAAGTCAGCTCTTTAGAAGCATATTCTGTTTCCCCTTCACTGAAAACCGGTTCCCCTGTTTTAGTTCCGGTACTATCAATGGTGCCATGTGCAAACACAATACTACTATCCATTTTTACTCTTACAAAATCAGCTTTTAATTCAATATTTCTATATTTGATATCACTCTTGCCGTGTAAAAAACCGGTCCCATTGCCCAGAAAAATAATTGAATCCTGAGCACTATAGTTTATTTCAGCATCAATTTGGTTTGATTTTTGCTTTTGGGGTGAAACAAGATTTAATGAATCTGTTTTAGAGTTTTGTATGCTATCGGTTGCAACAACAGTTTTTTTTGAATTTGGGGATGATGCATTATTTTGGCCAAAACCCGAAAGGGGATGAGCTAACCACAAAAAAAACAAAAGCAAGAATAGACGTGCTTTGCTGAAATATAATTGGTTACAGATTTGCATCCGATAAGGTTCAGGATTTCTAAATTATGTTGCAAATTTAGCGAAAAAATAGGAGTCTCTTTTACATATAATCTTTTTTTATGAATAATTTCAAAATTTACTGCTTCATTTCGCATTACAAACAGGATAAAAAGATTACTTTTGCACAAAATACACAACCAATTTTTCCTTTAATTTGTGGATTTAATATGAAATTTATAA
>JBBQMQ010000512.1:0-2950 GCA_038329115.1 Bacteroidales bacterium | reverse complement strand
GCTCCTTATGCTGCGGGTAGTACAGTTAGAAGTGCCGTCAGTTTTGATGGAACTACTGCATTTACAAAAAGTTCAGCTACTAGTACTGCCTTGAATGTTAATACTACAACATCGGTTGTTACTCCTGTTGCTACTTTTGGAAATGTTCAAATGCGTACATTAGAACTATTTAAAAATATTTTATTTACAGCAACAGGTGCATATGCATTTACATATAGTAGTCAGGTTACCTCAATTTCAACTTCGGGAGTTACCTCAACTGCATTGCCCATTAATATAAATGGAGCATCAGGCACTTTTAGTTTAAGTGGTTTTGTATTCCTGGATTCAGATCCTTTAACTAGTTGGAATAGTACTGGTTTGGATGTGTTGTATGTTTCAGACTTAGGTCGTGGTATTCTGAAATTTTATTGGGATGGTACTAATTTTAAATATGTTGGGGGTGTTGCTTTTACTTATGCTCCTGATGGGGGTGGTTCGCCATATGCTTCAAGCATTACAGGTAGAATAAATTCAGACGGAAAAGTTGAGTTGTTTTATACTTCAGGTGGTGGTGATGTTAATAATAACAAATTAGTTAGGCTTATAGATGGTACTTCTAAAGATACCCCAATTCCCTCTGGGACACCTTTAGTTACTCCAACAACTATTGCAGCTGCTGGAGAAAACTATGGATTTAGAGGTGTAGCTTTTGCACCATCAACGACTTCGGTTTGGTCTGGTGGTACAGGAAATTGGAGTGCTGGTGAAAGATGGTCAAATGCAGTTCTTCCAACTTCCACATCGAATATTGAAGTTTCAAGTGGAACATTAACCATTGATCAAAATGTTACCGTTGCCAGTATTTCTATCAGCGCATCCAGTTCACTTTCTGTTGCTGCTGGCAAACAACTTACTGTTGGTACTACGCTTACAAATAATGGCACATTGAACTTGCTTTCGGATAATACCGGTGCTGTAGCAACCATTCTAACGCCTGCTACTTTGGGTGGAAGTGGTACTTATTCTGTTCAACAATACCTCACTGCTGGTCGTAACTGGTACATTTCAAGTCCTGTAACAGCTGCCACTGGCACAAATGTTTTAAATAGTTCAACGGCAGCTCCTAATAAGCCGTCATCTATGGTCTGGTATAATGAAACTATGGGTGATGGCGCTTTCAATAATCCAACTACAACGCCTTGGAGACCAGAAACGTCAACATTAACACCTACTAAAGGATATATTGCAGTGGGCGCTGTTGCACCTTTAAGTAATGCTGGAACAATAACTTTTACTGGCACATTGAACAATGGAACCATATCGACTACAGATGTAAATGGTTTAACGCTTTCTACTACGGGAGTGAAAGATGGTTTTAATTTGGTGGGTAATCCATATCCATCATATTTGGACTGGTCGCAGGTGTCAAAATCAAATTTAAGTACCACAATATGGTATAGAACTGTTGAAGCAGGCCCGGTATATAAATTCTACACTTACAACTCTCTGGACAGTAAAGGGTACAATGAAGAGGGGGTAGCAGTTCCATCAATAGTTACCAAGTGGATTCCACCAATGCAAGCATTTTGGGTGCGTGTTACAAGTAATACAGGTTCTATACAATTTAGTAATTCGGCACGAGGGCATAATGATATTTCTACAAATCTTTTAAAAGCACCTTCTTTGACAAAATCTTCTCGTCCGTTATTGCGTTTGCAAGTATCAAATGGCTCATATGACGATGAAACGGTGGTTTATTCCAGTTCCAATGCATCGAATGCATTTGATGATTACGATTCTCCCAAAATGTTCAACAATAGCGCTGCCATTCCCGAAATTTATACACAAGTTGGTTCAGAACAGTTAGTTATTAATGGCATGAATAGTTTGCCGTTGGATACAGAAATTCCACTGGGATTTATGACCAAAACATCAAATGCATTTACACTAAAGGCAAGTGAGTTGACAAACATACCTGAGGGAGTTAAAGTAATACTGAAGGACAATACAACAGAATTTGATTTGACGAGTGGTGCTGCCTATAATTTCAGTTCCGATGTGGCTAATTCAACAAATCGTTTTAGTATCCTGTTCCGCTCTCCGGGTGTTAGTACTGCGCTTACAAACAACCACCAAGCTAGCAATTTTGTGTATCAAAATGCAAACGGTAACTTAGCATTAAAGGTGTTGGGCGAATTAAGCGCTGATGCTAAAATACAAGCAGCTAATGCTTTGGGACAAACAGTATACAATGGTAAATTAAATACAGCTAATTTTGAATTGAACCAAAAATTACAAGCAGGCATGTATTTAGTTTCGGTGAGTAGGGATGCTACTACTTCAGTTTATAAAATTTCAATTAGATAATCACTTTGTTCTTAAAAATAATAATATGCAAAACATGAAAAAAACGATAGAAAAGAAGATGTATGTTGTTCCAGAGATTGACATAGTGGTTTTAGACAATGAAATTTCGTTAGCATTGGAATCACCTCCAGCGGGTCCAGATGAAGGTATAAATACCACTCCCAATTACTTCAACAATAATCCATATAAAGATAGTTTAGTTTAAGGTGAAAAGCAGTTTCTGACAAACGACTATATATTTGACTAGCGCACGCTATAGCCTGTAGTTGAGAGGTATAGACGTAAAATACTATGGTGCAGTGGCTTGCCTGCGAGATAGAGGGAAATAAATAATGTGTGTTGTGTTAATAGAACTGCCGGTTATAATGAAAATTTATAATCGGCAGTTTTTTTTACAACTAAGATTAAGGCTTGAATATTCAAATTTTTTTAAGCCAGATGTTTCAAAGTTGATTTAATGTTTTGGTATAGGCGCTTAGAGCGCACTAATTTTATATTATTTGCCTCCTGCTTTAGCTGGAGGTTAATAGGATTAAATGTTTAAGGCTTTAGCCAAATTATATTTGATTGACAAGAACTTACAGCTATAAATATTTTTGGC
>JBBQMQ010000511.1:0-2966 GCA_038329115.1 Bacteroidales bacterium | reverse complement strand
TTACTCATTGCCGATATCGGGAATACAACCACCGAATTTGCTGGTGTTGCCGGCAGTATGCAGGTTTTCGACATTAGTAAATATATAAGCGTGCCCATTGCAGCAGCATTGGTTTGGTGGCTTGTGGTTAAAGGAACTTATAAATTCAGTGAACGTGTATTCTTGATTTTCAGTGCTTTTTTATTGGTTTATGTTGTTTCGGCAATTATGGGTAAACCGCACTGGACTGAAATAGGACATGCCATGATTAAACCCGATATTCAGTACAATAAACAATATCTGGCTATTGTAATTGGTATTATCGGAACCACCATTGCACCCTGGATGCAGTTTTACATGCAATCGGCTGTAATTGAAAAAGGACTTAAAATAACCGATTACAAATACACCCTGATGGATGTAATAATTGGAAGTATTATAACCGTGGTGGTTGCATTTTTTATCATTATTGCCTGTGCATCTACGTTACATGTAAACGGAATTAAGATAGAAGAAGCAAAAGATGCCGCCATGGCACTGAAACCGATTGCCGGTGATTTGGCATCCATTACTTTTGCATTTGGATTATTTATTGCTTCCATATTTTCAGCAACCATTTTACCGGTTGCCACGGCATTTTACGTATGCGAAGCTTTTGGTTGGGAAGCCGGAATTGATAAAAAATGGAAAGAAGCACCCCAATTTTACTGGTTGTTTACCTTTATCATTCTTATTGGTGCTGCCATTATTCTGATTCCGAACGCACCATTAATCATGATCACATTGTGGTCGCAGGTGGCAAACGGAGTGTTGCTGCCGGTGGTATTAATTTGTATGATACTGATTGTAAACAATAAAGAAGTGATGGGAACGTATGTGAATAAGCCTTTCCAAAATATTATTGGATGGAGTACAATCGTTATTTTAATCGGATTGTCGGCTACATTGTTGGTCTCTTCGTTCTTCTAAATTGAGATAATTTGAAGAAAAAACTGAAAATTATAAAGGAAAAATAATAACTCTACTAAACGATAAGCCTATGTCAGAACTGAGAATGTTTTACCATGCCGATGGAAAACTCAAAATATCAAAGAGTCTGGATACTCTCAAAAAGATTAATCTCATTGATTTAATCTGGATTGACCTGAATGATGTTTCGGATGCCATTGAAACCGAACTGGAACAATTTCTGAAAATTTATATTCAGGAGGATGAGGAAATTGAAGAAATCGAGTTAAGTTCGCGCTACATGCAAACCGATGACAGCATAGTTGCAAACTCCAATTTTTTGCAGGATAATTTTGTGATGGAACCGGTTTCGTTTATACTGAAAAATAATATACTTGTATCGGTGCGTAACGTGGAACTGAAATCGTTCAACGAGACAATAAAGAAGATTTATGCCAACACGCGAAATTTCCCTACCGGTTATCATGTTTTGGTTACGCTGCTCGAAACCCGTGTGGAATACGATGCGGATATGATTGAAGAAATCACAGATCAGATTACAAGTTTAAGTAAAACATTGAATACCGAAGACGATCTGGATCAGGATATTTTGATTCAAATCAAAAACTTGCAGGAAAAAGTGATGATAATCCGTCAGAATATCGGGGACAAACAACGTGTGGTTTCGAATATGCTGAAATGCGATTTCTTCCCTCAGGAATTGATACCACGCCTGACCATGATTATCAAGGACATTAATTCGTTGTTCGAATATACACGTTTCGGTTTCGACCGTTTGGATTACCTGCAGGATACGTTCCTTGGTTTGGTAAACCTGCAACAGAATAAAATCATCAAAATTTTTACCGTTGTTTCAGTAATTTTTATGCCACCGACGTTAATTGCGAGTATTTACGGGATGAACTTCAAGAATTTGCCGGAACTGGATTGGAAATGGGGTTATCCTTTATCCATTGTTCTTATGCTGTGTTTTTCGGGGGCTGTGCTGATTTATTTCCGGAGGAAAAAGTGGTTATAATTCGAAAATAATTTAAGATAAAAATGGCTGACTTAGAACTTAGGTTAGCCATTTTTGTAAATTGGTTTCCATAACAATATTCATACTGTTTTCATTGGATAACCAAAGTTCAAAACAAATTCTGATATGAATAAAAACAGACTGGAGGCTTTTAGCGATGGCGTTTTGGCCATTATCATAACCCTTATGGCGTTTTTTAATTGTTATTCTGTTGGCCAAATTTTCTTAATTAACACATTTTCTTCAAAGAAATTATCCCATGCTTTTGCCGAAGAACTTCCAATGCCTTTTAATAATAGCGTATCCCCTTTACAATTATAAATTACCGTATAGCTGTAACCTATTATCTGGTGTGAATATTGCTGCCCTCCACCAACAAGTTGTACCTCCTCATTAAAAAAGTACTTTTGAGAATTTTTTTTGTTTTGATATAAATAAAAATGGATAGAATAATTGGGAGTAGTCATTGTTGATATTGTATTTTTCAACCATTCCAAGCTGTTAATCGGGTCATCTACATTAAATGTGCATATTTCGTTAGTATTGTCTTCTTTACATCCTGCTCCTCCTAGCAGTAGAAACATAATAATTACTGTAAATAGAGATGTTTTTGTTTTCATATTCTCTCTCATCTTTAAATAAATACTAATCTATCGTTAAGATGCAAATATATATAAAATGGTTGCATTCTTAATTAATTAAATTTATAAAAGTTATTTTATTCAAAGCTTTTGTTCTAATTTAGATTAGATAAGTATACAAAAATGGCTGTCTTTTTTTTTTAAGACAGCCACTTCTTTAAATATGGATTACTGTTAACTGATCACTGAAATCATGCTTTTCCTGCGCTTCCCAACACGTTAACCGTTTTGTAAGCATACAGTTTTTTCAATTCATCACGGGCAGGTCCAAGGTATTTACGTGGATCGAATTCACCCGGATTTTTAGCAAACATCTCACGTACCGCAGCAGTCATTGCCAAACGACCGTCAGAGTCGAT
>JBBQMQ010000510.1:0-2988 GCA_038329115.1 Bacteroidales bacterium | reverse complement strand
GGTAAAATTACTGAGAGTGTAAAATGGGGTTTGTTCGATTTGATTTCGAATGTACTTTTCTTCGAAAAAGAAGGGAGTCACGGAACTGAATTTTATCCACGTTTTGGAATGGAATCGCTGCGATCGTTCCGTGATTTGGATAATTATTCGAAAGACCGGCTTCGCGATTTGTATGTTGATTATTTCTATCGCCGCCAAGATGCAAACTGGTATCATTCCGGAATGGAAAAATTACCGGCGTTGAAACGGGCAACCAATATGATGATTTGTGGTGAAGATCTTGGAATGATGACCGCTTGTGTAACTTCGGTTATGAAAGAACTCGGCATTTTAAGTCTGGAAGTTCAACGTGCTCCTAAATCGAATAAACGGGAATTCTTCCATCCATCCAAAGCGCCTTATTTATCTGTTGTAACACCTTCAACACACGATATGAGTACGATTCGGGGCTGGTGGGAAGAAGATCGCGGTGTGACGCAACGGTTTTACAACTCACAACTCGGACATTGGGGCGAAGCTCCGTATTTCTGTGATTGGTGGATTTGCAGGGATATACTTTTGCAGCATTTGTATTCTCCGGCAATGTGGGCCATTTTCCAAATGCAGGATTTAATGAGCATTTCAGAAACAATTCGCAGGCCAAATCCACATGAAGAACGTATCAATGTTCCATCCAACTCAATGAGCAGTTGGCGTTACAGAATTCATTTAAATATGGAAGATTTGCTTCAGAAAGATGAATTTAATGCGGAATTAAAGAATTATATTGCGCAATCAGGAAGATAAATTTCTCTCAAAAACGAATATGATGTTGAAAATTAATGCTTGAATTACTTAAACCTTACCTATTAATTATTTTAAAATACTTCCAATATAAATTGGAAGTATTTTTTTATACAGAAGCCCCAACAATGTGATTAGTATTGATTTATCTGAGATTCAGACAGATAATATTATTTTTTTTATTCCAATTGAATAAATTATGATTAAAAAATGTCTGTTTTCTGATACATTCACCTTGTAATCTGGATTTAATATTAGATTTAATCCTATCTTTACAAAAATTTTCATTCCATTCATTTCCGTTCTAAATGAAACTTCATGAGTAAAAAAATTGAACCAAAGCCACTCACCCTACAGTCTTTACTGAATTATTCAGTTAAAAACTTTGCAGACAGACCTTCGGTTTCCTTTGTTGATGGCGAACTGATAACGTATAGTGAATTAGGAATTAAAATAAATGAAATTGCCGGATTACTTTTTTCATTGGGATTGAAAAAAGGAGATAAAGTGGCCTTGTTGGGCCATAATATGCCAAACTGGGTAGTTGCATATTTTTCGGTGGTTTCCAACGGACTGATAATTGTACCCATTTTGCCCGATTTTAATCGCGAAGAAATTGAAAATGTGTTGGTTCACTCCGAATCAAAAGCATTATTCATCAGCGAAAGACTTTCTTCCAGAATTGAAGGGTTGGAATTACCTTCCTTGAAAGTTTCCATTTTACTCGATAATCTGACGTTGATAAATGAAGATTTAGTACTTTCTGAAACCAAACAGATTCCAAAAATAACTGTAAAAGAAGATGATACTGCTGCTATAATTTATACCTCGGGTACTACAGGACGTTCGAAAGGAGTTGAACTTTCACATAGAAGTATAACTTTCACAGCTATGCAATCTTATACATTCCATCAGATTTCAAGCACGGATGTATTCTTATCCCTATTGCCGTTGTCGCATACTTACGAAAATACGATTGGACTGCTTTATCCAATCATGTATGGTGCATCCATTTATTATCTGGAAAAACCACCAACTGCAGCTGCTCTGCTACCTGCATTGAAGAAAATCAGGCCTACCATGATGTTATCGGTTCCACTAATCATGGAAAAGTTATACAGAGCCCAGATTCAAAGTAAGTTTACCGGGAATAGTTTAAAACGTATGATTTACAAAAACACATTATTCCGTAAATTGATTCATCGCATCGCCGGCAAAAAATTGTACGAGACTTTTGGAGGAAGATTAGCGTTTTTTGGAATTGGTGGGGCAAAACTTGATTCTCGTGTTGAACGGTTTTTAAAAGAAGCACGTTTTCCATACGCAATCGGCTACGGTTTGACAGAAACAGCTCCACTGCTTGCCGGTGCGGGAGTTAGTCAGACTAAAATTCAATCAACAGGTTTTGCTGTACAAGGTGTTGAATTGAAAATAAACAATCCTGACAAAAAAGGAGTGGGTGAAATATGGGCAAAAGGACCTAACGTGATGAAGGGTTACTATAAAAATCAGGAGGCAACTGACGAAGTCTTGACTGATGGTGGTTGGTTTCACACCGGCGATTTCGGATGTTTCGATTCTAAAAAGCGATTATACATAAAAGGCCGGATGAAAAATACGATTGTCGGTGCGAGCGGAGAAAATATTTATCCTGAAGATATTGAAACGATTATAAACGATCAACAATTTGTAGTAGAATCGCTGGTTATAGAAGAGGATGGATTTTTAGTGGCAAAAGTTTTGCTTGACATTGAAGAACTGGAAAAAAATATTGAGCATTTTAAAACTGTTTTCGAAGAAAAGAAAGAAAAAGGCCGTCAGGTTATCAATGAAATGGATGAAAAATATCAGGTTTGGACACACCATTTTACAAAGGAAGTAAATGCTAAATTAAACCGTACTTCGCAAATAAAACGGATTGATATTATCGACGAACCTTTTGAAAAAACTGCATCGCAAAAAATCAAACGATTTTTGTATACAAAACAACAAAATAAAGCTGAAAAGAAAAAAAAGAACTGATTATCAGTTCTTTTTTAATCTTTCATGGCTCTGTTCGGCATAGCTTCCGGCCATAGCCGTCAAGCTAAAAGCAGTAAGTATTTCTTTTTTAGAAGCTTACTTATCTATGTGACAATAAAATAAACTTTTTTTAACCCTATTTCGAGAACTAGGGCTATTGAATTTATTTTTCATGACTTCAAA
>JBBQMQ010000509.1:0-3000 GCA_038329115.1 Bacteroidales bacterium | reverse complement strand
GATATGGATACTGTTCCAAGCCTTTTCACTATTGTTTTAATGTTTATTGGTGCGGCGCCGGGGTCCACGGCCGGAGGAATAAAAATAACAACATTTTTTGTTTTGGCCGCAACAGTGATTTCTTTCCTCAGGGGGCATAATGAAGTGCAGGTATTTAAGAAACGAATAACGGCTGAAACAATATTCAAAGCAGTTTCAATCTTTATGTTAAGCATTACGCTTGTAATGATTACAACAACAGTACTACTTATTGAAAATGAAGGCACTTTGTTGCAGACGCTATTTGAATCGGTATCCGCCTTTGGAACAGTAGGGTTGTCAACCGGAATTACACCAAATTTGTCTGATGTCAGTAAAATGCAGCTTGTCATAACCATGTTCCTTGGCAGGGTTGGCACAATAACTGCGTTCGCCGCCGTTACCTCAATTGAAGGCAAGAAAAATTTAACCTACAGATGTCCGGAAGGGAAAATTGCAGTAGGCTAATATAAATAACTCGTATTCGGTTTATCGCTGAACTACAATCAATTTAGATTAGTTAGGTCAGCAAAAACGACATAAAAGAAAGGCGTGACCATTACTTTGAAATCATTTGTAGTTTTGGGACTTGGGAGATTTGGGCAAAGTTTAGCGAAGACTTTGTATGATTTGGGTTACGAGGTATTGGGCGTAGATGGGGAGGAAAAAATCGTTAATGATTTTTCCGAACAGATTACCCGTACGATTCAAGCGGACATTACAAGTGAAGACTTTTTGAGGTCAATTGACATCAATAAGTTTGACACGGCTATTGTTGCGGTGGGGTCCAATATTCAAGTCAGTATCATGGCAACGGTTCTGCTCAAAGAGCTGAAAGTGAACTATGTTGTTGTAAAAGCTAAAGATGACTTTGAAGAAAAAATATTATATAAAATCGGTGCCGACAAAGTTATTTTACCTGAAAAGGATATGGGCGTTAAGGTTGCCCGCAATTTAGCAGCTGAAAATTTTTATGACATGATAGAAATATCTCCTGAATACAGTATAACGAGCGCCACTTCTCCTGAATCATGGGATGGCAAAACGCTTGGTGAACTTGGCGCAAGAACAAGGTACGGCATAAGTGTGCTGGCCGTAAAAAGTGAGGATAAAACTAAAATAATACCAAATGCGAATACGGTTATTCATAGCGATTCTATAATAATTATCCTGGGAACGAACAACGATATAAAAAGGTTCGGAAATGTCAAATAATACCTGCAAGGCAAGCAAAAGCAGGTTGCGATTAATACAGTCATCTCACGAATCTTAATGATGGAGGCTGAATATAGTGCCTGAAAAAATTCGATGGACGGAACATCCTGATCTTTCAAAGCCGGATCTCGGCATGCGACGCCTGGAAAACCAAAAGGTCATTGAGCTGTATCCCGGCGAACCGCTGTCGGAGTTGGGCGCCTTTTCTCTCCAGAAAAACGAGTAAAAAAGAACAGAGCTTATTGTAATAATGGTCGTTGGTTAAAATCCAACCCGGTCAATAAAAATCAAGGTCCCGCCAAAATGGCGGGGCTTTTTTGCACCCGTGCATTGCCGAACCTCATAACCCCATTCAAAACAGATTCAATCGTAAGTTATTTTCCACAACTCAACAAAATTTATTGACAAATTGCTAATGTACCAATATAATACCTTTAAATCAAATTTGTTTTATTGGAGTATAAAAATGGATTATGCAACACGCTTTCTTCAAGCAATCGTAAAAAAGCCATGAAATCTGCTTACGTTGCAGGGGCGTTTGAAAAAGCTGTCAATGCACTGAATGCGTCAAAATAATATAAAAAGGCGGTATAGCGATGAATTTGAAATTATTATTTATTTCAACATTTAAACTCAGAAAATGGGACAATTACCTCAACTTTGTCAAAAATGAGAAACTGCCTGATGACCAAACGCTGATAATCGGCCAGGATAAGGCGGAGTTTGCCGACCCAAAACGGATTTTTACTCATATTGCAAGATATGACGCGCTGCTTCGCACATACCGGCTTAAGGATATTGCCAAAGGGGAAAGCGACTTTGAGCGTGTTGTAAACCTGTTTGACTGGTTCTGCGAAAACACGTATTACAGCGGTATGCAGTTGAAAGGGATGCCGGACGACAGCTTAAAGATTCTAAGGTTTTCCTACAAAAAAAAGTTTTCACACGCCATCAACTGCCGGGACAAGGCAATCGCTTTTTCGGACTGTCTGCTTGCACTCGGGTTAAAATCTTATCCGGTTGCTCTTTTTTCTAATAACTGGTGTCATTTTATGTCGCAGGTATATATCGGCGAGCTTGCTAAGTGGTGCGTTTTTGACCCATCCTTCCACACTTATTTTACCGATGATAACGGAAATATCTTAAGCGTTTTTGAGTTGAGGTTACTGATGGTGGAAGGTAAACAGCCGATTATGCATGGCTATAGCTTTAACGGTACACAGGAGTGTCAGGATGTATATATGAACATGTTTGTAAAACAGACGCTATCAAATATCACCACTTGGGAGGACAATTCAGAAGACCGTCGAAATAAATATCTGCCGAAAAATCGCAAGAAATTTAGTTCTGCTGTTCCAATAGAATGCCGATAAACGAAAGCTTTACCATAACGGGGGATTATTGAATGAAGCGAAAAAAGCTAAAACGAATAATACTGATTTCTATTGCTGCGTTCATTGTAGTTGGGCTTGTCGGAGTGCGCTTGATTGGCGGCAAAGGTGTTATCATCCGGACATTTTTCAATATTGATGTCACCAACCAGATGAAGGCTGAAGTTTATAGCGACCCAGAAGGCAAGGGTAAAATGCCATATCGGATATATTCACCGGCTGACAGTGAGAACGACCTTCTTCCACTGGTCGTTTATCTGCACGGTTCAAGCGGGAAAGGGGATGATAACGCAAAGCACCTTGTCAGGAACAGTGTTATGCAGACCCTTCTGAACGATGAAAACCTTAAAAAGTATCCGTGTGTCGTGATTGCTCC
>JBBQMQ010000508.1:0-3012 GCA_038329115.1 Bacteroidales bacterium | reverse complement strand
TAGTTGATAGCAGACCCCTAAATCCCCTAAAGGGGACTTGAAGACATGCGCCACAGAAATTTAGCGAAAATGTAGTTTATCAAAATATGAGCTGATTTTGTAGTTACAGATTCAACGAAGAAATATACAATTCTTCCACTTTTGTTCGCGCCCAGGGAGTTTTGCGTAAAAACTTCAAACTGGAGTTAATGCTTGGATTTTCATGAAAACAATTGATTCTGATACGTTTGTCCAGTTCTTCCCAACCGTACATTTCGACCAAATGTTCTAAGATTGCTTTTAATGTAATACCGTGAAGTGGATCATTGGTTTGTTGAGTCATTTATATATTTTTTTAATCTGGTTATTTCTTATAATCCGGATCCATTTCAGGGGTTCGGAGTCCGGCTAATTCATCAGCCATCAGTATAAACACATTCCAGCAAAGCCCTTTGGTAGAAACCCACCACGAATCGGTCGTTGTCCATTTTGTTGGAATAAATTCCTTGCTGAACGGCCATTTCTGATTCATGTTTATTTCAGCCCACACACGATTTTCTATCTATTTGCCGGCTTTCTTCCAACCGTGCTTCAGCCCAACTACATAAGCGCAATATTCAGCCCGCATCCAGCTGCCGCCGTTGTAATACTGTCCATCATTCTGTCCATTGCTGTAATTTTCCTGACCGAATTTCCCAAAGGGCTGATAATCACCCGTGAGATAAGCCCAGCCTTTTTTGTCGTTAGTCAGGTGAATCAAAACCGGTGCTGTAGTGCCTAATTCTGGTTGCGGTGATCCGGAAACTTTATTGAGTATAGGAATTTGATTCAAATGATTGACAACCATTTCGTCCGTCAATATCGTTTTGTTAAACAGCCAGAGTGAGAAAAATTCAGGTTCCAGATCGTTCAACCCGATAAGTTCCGGATAATTTCGGTCAAAGATAAGATGTTTTCGTTGAGGATCATAAAAATTGCGGTATTCCTGTTCGGTTTTGGCAATATATTCTTCTGAAATATCAAATCCAAGTTCTTTAATGGTGCGTAAAGCAATAACCAGCATTCCCTGATTCACGGCTAACCGATCCGTTTTAGGGTTAAAATCGATGATGTCAATCTGACAAAGCGAGAAATGGGACCGGCATTTGCCATCGTGCATGGCGTCATATTCATTCAACACATATTCAACCGCTTTTTGAATTTTATCGTGTGGCGGTTCAAAGCCAAATCGGCGTTTATTCAGCATAGCCCAGATAAGCCATTCAATCGTTGCTTCGTTATCCTTGGCCTCCACTGATCCCATGTACGGCGTGATAATTGTGCCGATTCCACCTTTCGCTGTTTGCGTTTTACCCCATTGTTCCCAAATAGCAAGGTTAAGTTCTTTGTTATAAGTCGACACGGTTGAAAAAAACGAATCCCTATTATACATATCCGGTGAATAATTTTTGTTCGGCACATTGAATGGCGTCATATCGTGCACCGAAGTAATCCAGGTCAACATATTGAAGTTTCCATACAGCATTTTTTCAATTTGAGAACCCTTAAATCCTTTGCCTTCGGCCAGACGCGATTGGGCTGAAATCATAAAGTCCTTATGGGTTTTGTAAGGTTCGGTAAAAATAAAAGTTGTTTTTTCAATTGATTTTCCCATTGGAAGAACATTGTAAGCTTCACGTTCAGGTTGATGTTCGGTGAAAGTAAGATCTTTAATCTGTAACTTCGATTCTTTTCCCGATTGTGTGCCGATAAACATGGAAACAGAATCGTGTTCAATATACGGAATCAGGATGCTTCCTTTAAAAAGTGTCCAGTCCTTTTCGTTGGCAGGGAAATTATCGATATATTTTACGCCTTCTTCGAGTTCGATGGTTCTCTTGCCGTTGCGCATCCTGAATAATTTCAATGCAACGGGTGTATTGCCTTTGCACAAAAATGAAATGGTGTAGACTTTTTGATCTTTAAACGGTGCAATTAATTCTATTCCAGCTCTGCCACCTGAATGGCAACTCAGTGAAATGATACTATCGTTTCGTTCTACATCCACATTTCCTTCCTTATGCCAGTCTTTTCCGACAGAAACTACATGCGAAGTTCCGGCATCGAGATTCCACATTTCTCCGAAAGTCTGGCGGACAAAGTCATTATTTTGAGCTTGTTCCTGAACGGTAGAAACTGAATAAAGTTCCGGATCGGGTAATAAACGCATACCTACAAAACCGCCGCCACGTCCGCTGAACCGCCGACGGGTAGTGCGTGTAAACTGATTTTTATAACCGGCATCGGTCAGAAATCCGACAACGTTATGCTCCAGTGTCACCCAACCGACAGCGGGATACATTTCATGCACCAATCCTCCCGGAAAGTTTTCGTACTCGAAAGAGGTATATTTCAATGGCTTCCCTGCTGGTCGGGCGGTTTCTTGCAGAATATAATACATATCGGGCATCGACGGTTGAAAAAGCAGGATGGTTTTCTTCACCACATTCCGGTTAACAAGTTCGTACTGAACACTGACCGATAAATTGGCATCAAATTCGGGAATATACGAATCACGGGTCAGAGTTATGAGCGTATCATTTCCTGTCCAGCTTTTGCCTTTCCAGTGCGGAATGACTGCCGTGGTACTGCGGTCGGTATTAAATAGCTGAAGGGAAAACTCTTCGGTATTGGTAACTAATAAACGATCACCATCAACTAAATTCACATGAAATCCGTTCGTGGAATCGCCAATTGCAACCAGACGCAATTGCTGGCTGTTAGCCTGAAATGCAAGGAATAAGAGTAGAAAAAGAAGATTGGTTTTGAAAAGTGTTGACAGGGTTTAGTATTTTGGAAATTACAAGACTATTTCTACAGTTACAAATATTCTCAATTGAAGCCAATAAAAAAATTATTGGGATAGGCGCTTATAGCGCACTGTTTAAATGATTATCAGAGAGCATTTATGTAGAATGAAAATCCCATTTTTGGTTCAATTCTGCTATATCTTTGAATAAATAGTTAATATTATAATTGCCTCCCCGTTTACGG
>JBBQMQ010000507.1:0-3035 GCA_038329115.1 Bacteroidales bacterium | reverse complement strand
ATGCCACTTTTTATTTCAACCAAATCGTAATCCATTAGTCCTATTTCTACTTTCTGGAAGAATCCACCTTCGAGCCTAACGGTTGAGTCATTTATCAAATAACTCCGTGGAATTGTTAATGCATTTTCTTTTGTATTGATTAAAATATTTGCTTCCACTGTTAGGTTTGGAAAAAGTTCTGCCGGTTTTTTTGTGAATATTGCTTCAGCCTGAAATGATCGTGTTCGTGTATTCATCATCGGGTCGATAGCAATAATGTTGGCTTCAAACACTTGAGATTTGTAGCTGTCCATTCGTATAAATACTTGCTGGCCCTTTTTTATTTTCACGATATCAAGCTCATCGATGTTTAATTCTATTATGAATTCATCTGTGCCGATTATGGCTGCTGGGGCGGATCCATTAATTAACTCACCCTTCTCTCTGTTGATTTTGTAAATCACTCCGTCTACTTCACTTCGGATAATGAAATCATCTTCGGCTATTTTTGCGATTTCAAGATTGTTTTTGCTTTGATCGGACACTAGCTTTAATTCACGTTTTAGATTCTCATAATTTGTGCGAGCAGAAGATAGGCTCACTTTGGAGTTTTCAAAATTCAACTCTCTTTGTTCAAATTCTATCTTACTTCCGATATTTTGACTCCAAAGACTTTTTTGCCTATAGAATAGTAGAGAATCATTTGTAAGTTTTTTATCGGCAAGCTCAATGGCTTTTTCAGCGTCCCGCAATTTGTCTGCATTTAGCCTATAGTCTGAAGCAGCTGATGTAAGTCTGGCATTTTCGGTTGCTATTTTTAGATTTACATTATCTAATTGGAAAATGGGATCGCCCTTTTTAACACGCATTCCTTGCTTGACAAATATTTTTTCGATAACACCATTAGTTTTTCCATATACTTCATATTGGTTCTCGCTTTTGATAAACCCAGAGGCATAAACACTTTCGGTAATACTTCTAACTTCAGGTGTAATCCCTTTTTTTTTGCTAGTGCATGAATGCGAAATAACAATTAACACGAAAAGTAAGACGAGGATTGTAACTTTTTTAAAGTAATAAGTGGTTCTCATTTTTAAATTTTCGGGTTATTAGTGAATAATAAAGTATAAGTACGTCAAAAAACCTCAGAAAAATCAACTCGTTTAGTTGAGAAATTGGAAATAGAGCACGTACCGAATTTCCATTAAGCTTTTGTTAGCCGGTGATGCTGCACACTAGTATGGATCCTACATCTGCGTATAACTACAAACTTATACTGCAACCCGTAGTGTTTACATAAACTCTGTTGGCAGTGACGCATTCTGATTTCTTGTCCCGAATTCCTTCTCTTAAGTACTGAGATCGAAATACTTTCATGATTTGCCGGAAACAATCCACGAAAATAGTTACCTGTAAAAATTCACTAATTAATTTTTAGAAGCTTCTGATTTTAATGCCATTTTAGTCCAAAGGGCGCCTATTGCATCCACAGCGCCAAAGGCAAGTAATGTAATTGGCATTTGTCCCAATACCACCAGCAGTGTTATCCCTATTGCGAAACCAACGCGAACATAAACGGATGCTTGTATTACAAATTTTATATCCCCTCTACCACATAGTATATCATATGTTCCGATCACCAATGCAAGTAAGCCAATAACTCTAGACCAACCTGTGGGCATTGTTGGTAAGTGGTTTAAAGCAATGAAGGGCTCAGGAATGACAATGAATAGCAGTCCTGTAAAAACTACATAAATACCGAAGTAAAAAAGTGATTTTCCTGATTTTGTCATATATATTAGTTTAGTTTTTAAATCTCGCAATTTGGTTGTCAATTCTTCTTTTATTCTGTTGTTGTAATAAAGAAGGATATAAATTCATGAGCATGTTTACGATTAAAATTACAAATGCAAATACATATTCTTGCTTGTAAAGTTTAGGGATAATAAAAATACTAACAAACATAAATGCAAATAAATGATCTATTTCTGCTTTAGTCATTTCATCTCGAATACTTTTTAAGTCTGTAAGATTTATTTTTCTATCAATTTTAAGTTTCTGATTTAAAAACTTAAAAAAAGTATTTTTTATAATCCATTTTATAACTCCAATTTCAATAATTTTATTAACAAGCTCACTTTTATAAAGTTAAGATTTGATATTTTCTTAGCATAGAAATCTGTTTTTCTAATGATACCGGTGACGATCATTCCAACAACAAAAGAAATCAATACTAATGAAATTCCGAAACTCAAATATTTTAGTATCATTCTGATTTTCCACTTTGCAATTTGTCTTTAATTTTTAATTCAACGAGTCCACATAAATTGTCAGGCTCTTGTTTTAACCTTGTTAATAGAGGGTAACCACGAAAAATATCAGCTCAATTGTTAAAAGGGGAATTATCCAGCTTACCCATTCCAAAGTCGAGTCCCTAGTTTCTGTTTTGCGGCTTGGCGAAGGTGGCGATTTTCACCACAAAATGTTACTGCCGAGAACCAAATTTTGATTAATCACAAAACTATCTGCAGAGCACTGAACCGCCAATTTTGCCAGACCGCTGTTAGCGATAGTTTTTCTCTTTTAATTTTTTCGCAAGTTTAATTGAATGCTTTAATGAGTTTATATTTTTCCAATCATGATGTGAAACAACTACAAATTTTGGGTTAGGGCATTTTTTCTGCACTTTTCTAAGAGTTGCCTCATAATCTACAACATTAGCATCTCCTAAATATCCTAAATTTTCAGCGTCTGCACCTTTTATTAGACAACCACCATACAAAATTTTATCCTTACTAAACCAAACAATAATATTGTCAACTGTGTGTCCTTCTCCTGGATAGAGTACTTCAAATGAATATTGTCCAACATTGAAAATAGTGTCATATTTCATTAAAAATTCAGCTCTTTTTTTGTTATTCTCTTTACTCAACTTATCTGTCAGAAAAGTAGTATAAGTTTTAATTCCTTGTTGTTTATAATATCCAAGTCCTTCTGTTCTGTCGCTGTGCCAATGAGTTGCAATACATAGTGTCACATTTTTATTATGTTTCAAT
>JBBQMQ010000506.1:0-3058 GCA_038329115.1 Bacteroidales bacterium | reverse complement strand
TTTATTTTCATTTTAGAATAATGATGTATGAATCGACTGAAAAACCACTCTATTAGAAAGTATCTGAAATACCTTGTAATTGTTATAGCATCTGGATTGCTTTTATGCGTGCCGTTCTTTTTTGCAGTGTATTCAGGATTTTTTGGACAACTGCCCGATAAAGCATCTTTAGCTGCCATAAAGAACGAAGAAGCTTCACAAGTGATTTCTTCAGATAACATGATTATTGGAAAATTTTTTGCTGAGAACCGCACCAATATCTTGTGGAATGAAGTGCCCAAGCATCTTAAAAATGCGTTGATTGCTACTGAAGACAAGCGTTATTTTACCCACAAAGGGTACGACATTCAAAGCTATTTTCGGGTTTTATTTAAAAGCCTTCTGTGGGGCGACAGCAAAGGTGGTGGAGGAAGTACGCTGACACAACAACTTATAAAAAATCTATATGGTCGTCATCACGATTTTGGATTCCTGAGTTTGCCGGTAACCAAAATAAAGGAAATAATTATTGCCGCACGTATTGAGGATGTTTTCAACAAGGATGAACTGTTATTGCTTTACCTGAACTCCGTGCCATTTGGTGAAGATGTTTACGGAGTTGAAGCTGCTTCACAGCGATATTTTAATAAACCGGCCAGCAAATTAAGGGTTGAAGAATCAGCAGTTTTAGTGGGTTTGTTACGGTCGAATAAGTATTTTAATCCCCGTCTTTATCCTAAGAATTCAATTGAACGCAGAAACACGGTGTTGAGTTTGATGCAAAAAGAAAAGTACTTGACTACTGAGGTAGCCGATAGTCTACAGAGATTACCACTAAACCTTAACTATGAGAACCTGACGCTGGAAGCTCCGGCCGGCTATTTTGTTTATCAGGTTAAGAAAAGAACAGAGGAGATTCTGTCTAAACTCAGGAACAACGACGGCGATGAATACAACCTGGAAAAAGATGGACTAAGAATATACACCACGCTTAATATGCAGATTCAGAGAATGACCCTTGAAGGCATTCGGAAACATTTGCAGGGAATGCAAAAAGAGCTGGATAAAGAACTTAGCTATAGTTTTAAAAAACGATGGTACAACAAACAAACAAAGCAGATAGAAGATAGGGAAGAACTGAAAAAGAAGGATGTGGAAGTGTTTGACTGGGAAGGTGTGGAAACCGCGAGAATGAATAAAATAGACAGTTTATGGCATTATTATAAAATGTTGAATGCTTCGGTACTCATCACCAATCCAAAAAACGGAGCCGTAATAACCTGGATAGGTGGCAATGACTACAGAAAGCTTCCTTTTGATATGGTACTGTCGCACCGACAGATTGCTTCAACTTTTAAACCCATTTTATATGCTACGGCACTTGAAGGAGGCGATTTTAAACCCGACACGTATCTTGATAATACTCAAAAAATATATTCTGAATACGAGAACTGGGAACCTCAGAATTTTGATCATAAATTTACCAAAGACAGTACGGTGGCATTGTGGTATGCATTAGCAAATTCTATTAACCTGCCAACCGTTGATCTGTACTTTAAAGTAGGACGGGAAAAACTCCTAAACACCTGCAAAAAACTACATTTTCCCCGTACAAAGGATGATTCTCCATCAATTTCTATTGGAACGCTCGATGTATCGCTATTTGAAATAGTTCGTGCTTACGGCGCTTTCGCCAATCAAGGTCAGATTACTGAACCGGTGATGATTACTAAAATTACCGATGCCAAAGGAAAAGTTTTATATAAAAGAAAGTCTGCCGAATTTGAACAGGTTTTCAGTCCGGAAACCAGCGAAATGATTACAGCCATTCTACAAAGAGCCATCAATCAGGGAACAGGAACCAGACTACGAAACCAATATGGAATCCGGTCTGATCTGGCCGGGAAAACCGGTACTGCACAAAACTATTCAAACGCCTGGTTTATTGCTTATACGCCCGATTTAGTTGTGGGTACGTGGGTAGGTGCCAGCACACCGGAAGTTCATTTCTTTGGTAGTACCGGATCGGGTTCTTCACTGGCATTACCCATTGCAGGACATGTACTTCGGGGCATTGAAAATAATTCAGAGTTAAGAAGACGCTATCTTACGCCTTTTTTAATACCTCAATCTACGTATGAAATGTTGGAATGTGAACCTTACCACGAAAAGGGAATCAAGGGATTTTTTAAAAGGTTATTTAAATAATGCGTAAAATCATACCTACCTAATGTTTGTCTTGGTTGCTATCCTGCAATGGTTTAACAACAAATTAAATTTTTACTATTAAAAAAAATGCTAGATGATAATAACATTTAGCATTTTTTTTTAATTTTGTAAATCAATAGAAATTTGTTAAGCTTCAAACAAGGTATCAACAAAAAAAGAAAAAAACCATTCAACTGCACAATAAGTTCATGAAAAACAAAACACTACTCATCCTTTTTTTGAGTATCGGAATGTATAGTTGTATTTCACCGAAATACATAGTAATTAGGCAATCGGAAATTGCAACACTCGATTTAGAACATTCGGTCACCAATTATATTCCTGTTGCTGATGAGTATCTTCAACATTCCGTTATACTCGATTCGACCTGTACTTTGATTGACAAACAAAAGTTTTCGAAACTAGAAAATTATTTGATGGCTCTTGAAAACAAAGGAATCAACTCCCCGGATTATAAGTTGTCAAAGTCGTTGCTGCTAATCTCGCAGAAAGAATATTCGGGCGCATTGAAATGCATACTTACAATAAATGATTCGGAATACTCGATGATTAAAGATTTGTTAGTTATAGATTTAAATTATGAAATATCACGGTTTAATGAAGTGTTTGATTATAAAACATTTCTGAAAATATATCAGAGCTTAATAGATAAATATTCTGACAACTCTTCCTTACGTAAAATAGTGGCTATCCGTTTAAGGTATTTGAGATATAATTATTAACTATCATAACAAATAAATCATGCGTTACATTTACATTACTTTATTGTCAGTTTTAGTGGTATCATGTTCCCAATCAAAAATGCTTCAGTCAAGTCTCGCCAAATACAATTCATCCATTGATTACTTGC
>JBBQMQ010000505.1:0-3092 GCA_038329115.1 Bacteroidales bacterium | reverse complement strand
AGTAACTCCGGGATTAGCATTTATAAAGGAGTTATAGAAATATTTCGTTTTACCAAAACCATGGTGTGTACCTATAAAATTGATAATTTGTTCAGGTAGATGACTTCTTTTGGCGATTTCAATACCATCAGTCACATGATTAATTACAATTTTTGAAGCTTCTTCAAAATCTATATCAATCAATGGATTTTTTCCTCCCATCTGATTTTCAATGAAATATTCAGGATGTTTCATTTTGCCGATATCATGATACAAAGCTCCGGTACGAACCAGTAAACTATTGGCATTAATCTTTTTGGCCGCTTCGGTAGCCAGATTTGAAACCTGTAATGAATGTTGGAAAGTTCCTGGTGCGCGTTCGGAGAATTCCATCATTAAATCGCTGTTAATATTGGTAAGTTCCACCAAAGTGACACTGGAAATCAGATTGAAAATTTTTTCGAAAAAGTAAATTAATACATATGCAAAAAGCAAAAATACGCTGCACACAGCAAAGTAAATTATATAATCCCAGTTGATACGATTGATATCTCCTTCCGAAATAAATTCAAACGCCAGATACATTAATACATAACTCAGGAAAATGTAAAATGCTGATTGGGCAAGCTGAGACCGTTGCGACATGTCTTTCAAACTTGAAACTGCCACCATGCCTGTGGTAATTTGCAGAAGTATGAATTGAAATGAATTGTCAACCATAAACGATATGATTAGCATGGTGATTATATGTGCAAACAGTGCCGTTCTGGAGTCGAAAAATACACGTATAACTATTGGAATTAAAGCATACGGCACCATATAATAACTGAAAGAGGTAAATCGTATGGTAAATGCAGTTATTGAAATAATGAAAATCAGTAATAATGAAATAAATAACAGATTATTGAAATTATCAAATAGTTGAGGTCGGAAAAGAAATAAATATAAAAAGAACAAGCTGATTAAACCGAAAATCATAATGATTTCGCCAATAACGACAATTGCAGACTGCTGGATAGAAGATTTTCGTTTTTCGGATTCAATTTTGAGTGAATTTAAAACCAGATATATAGAAGGCGTGACTATTTCGCCTCTGTCAATTATTCTCTCACCGGACTGAATCATACCCGATGTTAATGATAAGTTTTTCAGTAACTCTGCTTTTGATAATTCAGAAGTTGCACTATCGTATTTCAGATTTGGAACGAGGTAAATATTTAAATCATAAGAGCTTAATGTTTCAGGCGCATTACGGGTTATTTCTTCATAAGCGGTTTTAGGAGTGTAAATGTTCTTAATAACCAAACTATTGGTTACCCTGTTCGGTAAAATACAGGAGACATCGTTTATACCCTGATCAAGAAGCACATTGTATTCTTCAACCGAAATAATTCCCTTGGAATAAATGGAGTTGAATTTGCTTTTTATGTAATTCTGAAAACGGGGAAAATCAGTTCTTTTTTTTAGCCAGTCATTTTTAAATTTATTGAATTGTACTCGGGAAACCGCTGTGTCTAGCTGAAAAAATGGTGTGAAATTTTTTAAAATTTCATCTCTTTCTTTTGTTATTTGTTGTTCACTTTTATAAATCGGAAAATCAAAAGCTGCAGTAATTAATCCGTACGACCAGGGTTTCCCTATTTCAAACTGGTATTTAAACTTATTTTCCGTTGGGAAAAGCTGGACAATAATAGCAGTAATAACAAAGAACAATCCTATTCTTGTTAAAATATTTAGCTGGCTGGGTGTTATTTCTATTTTCATACAAATCAAAAAGACTAATAATTACTAATTCCTGAAATTCTGCGGAAAATTACGAAAAATTTCCTTAACCAGTACTAAATAAATAAACTTTCCTTACTTTTGTGAAATAAATGGTTCAAAAACTGCAACTTTTTTAAATATTAAACCTATGACCGGAATTATCACTTTACCACTTGTGCCACTTCGCGAAAGTAACAGCGAACGCAGTGAAATGACATCTCAATTACTTTTTGGCGAACTTGTTGAAATTATCGAAGAACGTGAATCATGGTTCTTTGTTTGTAATCTTGCTGACAATTATTCCGGTTGGATTGACAGTAAAATGATTAAAAAGCTTGAAACAGAAGAACTCAGCGTTCTGCAAAATTCTCCTGTATTTAGAATTACTATACCGGTTTCTGTTTGTAAAAAAACAACTTCGGATGCAACAATGTTCTTGCCTGGTGGTAGTATTTTATATGGAATTGTTGATAATGAACTAATTATTGCTGATGAAAACTACATTGTTGAAAAATCAGATATTTTTGTGAGCAAAGAAGTTGATGGAAACCAGATTATTCGTTTAGCAATCCAATATCTGAATGCACCTTATTTGTGGGGAGGAAAAAGTATATTGGGCTTAGATTGTTCCGGTTTAACGCAACTTGTATTTTCCATCAGTGGAATTCAACTTAAGCGCGATGCTTCACAACAGGTTGAGGAAGGTGAAGTGATTGATTTTCTTTCCGAAGCTCAAGCCGGAGACTTGGCTTTTTTCGAAAATAAAGAAGGAAAAATAATTCATGTGGGAATATTACTGAATTCTCAACAAATTATTCATGCATCGGGTAGTGTGAAAATTGATAATATTGATTCTCAAGGAATTATTTCTTCTCACACAGGTGAATATTCCCATAAACTTCGCGTGATAAAAAGAATAATACATGACTAATATCTGGCATTAAAAACTTTTATTCAAAAACAAAATCAGAATAAGTTCCCAAATGCTTTTTTACTTTATCAGGCTCAGAACCAGACCTACCATGCCAATTATGATAATAATAACTCCGGTAATCTGATTTATGAGTCGCAGTTCACGCATATTGAGTTTGTCTTTAAAGCGGCTGACTAGAAACGTTAGCAAACCCCACCAAAGCAAAGCACCTCCCAAAATAGATAGAATACCGCATACTGAAACAAAAAGCTTGGTGTTTTTGCCAATGAATTCGAATCGTGCAAAAAGAGCAATAAGAACAAATAAAACTAATGGATTTGAGAAAGTCAATCCGAAAGAAGTAAAGAAATCGCCTGGTAAACTGTGCTTTACGGTTTCGTTTGGTTTCGGTTGGGTTGATGGATTACTCCTATAA
>JBBQMQ010000504.1:0-3185 GCA_038329115.1 Bacteroidales bacterium | reverse complement strand
GTACGGTTTAATTATCAGAGTGGTGTTTCGCAGATTTTAGCATTCTTATTGCAGAAAGCTACCGGAAAATCGGTATCGCAATATGCTTCCGAGAAAATATGGACACCCATTCAAGCCGAAGAAGATGCCATTTGGTCGCTCGACCACAAAAAAGGAATGGAAAAAGCTTATTGCTGCTTTAACTCCAATGCACGCGATTTTGCCCGTTTAGGTCAGTTAATATTGAACAAAGGTCGTTGGAACGGTAAGCAAGTGGTTGATTCCAATTATATTAAAGAAGCAACAACACCAGCAACCTGGTTGCAATATACTCCAAAATCAAGTCAAAACGAAAGTATTTCAGTGAAACCTGTTCCATGTACTTTCTACGGTTACCAGTTTTGGATTGCAAACTATCAGGGTTTAAAAGTTCCGTACTTCCGCGGAATTCTGGGTCAATATATCTTTGTAATTCCGGAATTGGATGCAGTTATTGTCCGCTTGGGCAAAAACCGGGATAAAGAATATAACCTCCAACAGAATTATACGAAAGATGTTGATCTCTGGTTAAAAGCTGGCATTGAAGTGATTAACACCTCGTCAGGCATACCTGAAAAAGACTGAAATTAAAAGCTTAAGCCGACAGAAAAAACATTGAAATAAGATAAGAAAAAAAGAGAACCGCAAAGCTATTCACTTTGCGGTTCTTTGTGATTTATAAAGCCCCGAAAACTGGTCATCTCTTTTATTGAGCCAGATAATCAAGTATGCGAAACATTTTCAGGTTGTTGGTTTCAATAAAACCGGTTTGCTTTAGAATTTGTTCGGCAGATTGAATGGTGTCGCCTTCAATCAATTCATTCATTCCGTTTTCAACCATTTCATTCAACGATTTGGAAGTGACTTCAAAATGAAACTGCAATCCCAAAACATTATTTTTGAGTAAAAAAGCCTGATTGGTGCAAAGGTCGGATGATACTAAATGAATACTTTCTGCAGGTAAATCGAATGTATCGCCATGCCAGTGAAAAACAGGAAATTCATTTTCGAATGCGGAGAAAATCGGATGATCTTTCCCTTGCTCAGTAAGTTTCAGATTGTACCAACCAATTTCTTTTTGTTTATTCGGATATACTTTCGCTCCGAGAGCGCTTGCAATTAATTGAGAACCGAGACAAATACCGAGTACAGTTTTTCCTTTTTGAATAAACTTTTGGATAAACTCTTTCTCTTCTTTCAACCACGGATAAGTTTCTATATCATAAACACCCATTGGACCGCCCATCACGATAAGCCAGTCAATTTCATCGGAATCCGGCAACGTAAACTCTTCGTAAAACCTTGTAAAAGTAAGCTTGTGTTCGTTTTTCATAATCCACGCTTCTATACATCCCAATCCTTCGAATGGAACATGCATGAATGTATGAATGGAAAGTTTTTTCATGGGTTTAAAAAACAGTTTTCTGACTAACTTGATTAAAACAGGATAACATTAGGTAGGCAAGTTGAAATAGGCTTAAATTTCAATCTTAAACAGTGTTATTTTTCATTCGTTTCCAATGGCTTTTTCCATAGCTAAGCTGTCAGAAACGCTTGATGCAGAATCTGAAACAGCATTTATCTGCGTATTGGGTTTATTGGCCGATTTTTGTTTCACCTGCCTGTAAAGAACAACATTAACGATTATTAAACTTAAAACGATAACAGCCAAAAGACCTGTAAGCAGTTTATTGCTTGTTTTCATAAGTTGGATATTAAATGATGAATCCCTTCATTTATGATATTTTTAGTATAAATGAAAAATCTGTTTTCGTCTGATTTTAGTGAATCAGATTTTAGTGATGAATCATTTAAGGTTATTGAAGAGGAATTCATGAAGCCGGTAATCGTTACTTTTTTATTCAAATTATAAAATAATCCTATACCTACAATGATTATAACTGCAGTGGCTTTTGTTATTCTTTTAGGAGTTTTCATTTTGTTTAAAAAATTAATTATTATAGTGATAACTGTTTGATTATATTTGTTTTTCGGTGAGTCGGAAATAACTTATCAGCCACATAAATGGCAATAAGATAAAACTTCCCCACACAATTGATTTTTGAATTAATTCCGGTATGTTTGAATCATTAATCATTACGAGCATTGGTAAAATTGCATTCTTCATGTATTTTACGTCCCACAGAGTTTTTAAAATGACAATTTGAATCAACATAATGATACCTGTAAAACAGAAAATACTTAAAATTGTTTTCATAACCGTATTTCCTTTAAAATAGAGTGAACCAAGCAAAAATACAGATTGGATGAAGGCAAAAACTCCTAAAATATTCCAAAATACATTTTGAATGGAAACCTGAATAAAGCCGTTAATTTCGTACTGTCTTGTAACCTGAAACAAATCCCAGTTTACAGGTATGTCCAGCTTCAGAATGACATGGTATATGAGTGTAATAAGCAAATTACCAATAGAATAGGCAAATAAAATCATCCCAAAATGGAAAATTGTATTTAAGAGGATGGTGGCAGTCAGTTTTTCAACGTGAGTGGCAGGAATTAAAAAATAGCCCATTCCTGAAACTCCGTTTGAAATTTCTTTATTCAGCAAAACAGAATAATAAATTCCGCTCAAAAATAATACAAAAACAACAAAATCTCTTTGATCAAGAATGGTGAAAATCAATATCATAATGCTCCAAAACATAATTTCACGATTCATATTTTCACGAAAATACCGATTAAGCAATAAAGCCAGACGCGTAAAACTAAACTTAATATTCTTTGTTTCCATGCTTTTCAATAGGATTGATTAATCAATTAATATCTTAATTCTGAGAGGAATTTAGAAGCCTTTTAATATTATGTTTATCTGATAAAATTGCATTAAACAACAATTCTATATCAGGTTTACTCTCTTCGCCGACTGCATTTTCCCGAATCTGATTATAACCACTCGGCATTTGTTCGGAATATAAAGTTAACCCGTCTAAATCCTTTTCTTCGGATGATTTAAATAAAAGTTTGGAAGTAATATTCTGAATCGATTCTTTGAAAACGATTTGATGTTGATCCATAATAATTAAATGATCAATCAAATCATCCAAATCGGAAACCTGATGGGTCGAAATGACAATACAGGTTTTTTCATTCACTGCTGCCGAAATCATTCGCCGGAATTGTCTCTTCGATGGGATGTCCAATCCGTT
>JBBQMQ010000503.1:0-3199 GCA_038329115.1 Bacteroidales bacterium | reverse complement strand
GGGTATTCTTATTCAATGGCAAGATCCTTGGGGATTTGATACAAACAATCCTATGAGTGGTGCTTCTTCAAGAATGTATGATATATCAATAAACAACAATAAGATTAATTCATATATTGGAATTTATGATATTCAAGTACCAATAAGTAATTTGCATATAACCAATAATGATTTACAAGGCAAAGGCAATATACTTGTATTTAAAAAAGAACAATCCTACCGTATTGATAATCTTTATATTGAAGGGAATAAAAATGTAACGAGCATTACTGTCGGCAACAATGTTTCGACGGGCGTATATGCAATGAAAGGAAGTAATATTTTTATTCGTAATAATACAGGCATTTCTAGTGGAAATGTTTATTTCCCGCCTCAAAGTGTTGTTGCAAATAACACCAATTTTGTAGCTTCTTCAGTTTATACCGATAAATCGCTGATTCCAATTATTGAGTTACCTTATCACAGTGCATATTCTGTACCTTTTGATGCATCAATAGAACTTACCTTTCGTGACAATATTGAGGCTCTAAATCTTTCCAATATCTCTTTGAAAGCAGAAAATGAAACTATTTCTACTTCAGTAACTGCAAGCATTTCAGGAAATAAGCTCATTATTACTAATCCCGGACTTAAAAAGAATATGGAACAATACACTGTGAATGTTCCAAAAGGGTCTATTCGTATAGTTGGTAATTCATTGCAAAACGACTTAATAGGATGGAGTTTCAGAGCAGGAAATACTTTCTCGAGTACTGATTTAGAAAAACCAATAGCTAATCAGTTCAATTTTTATCCAAATCCGGCAACTAATATGATAACAATTAGCTCTAAAGCAAACGAACCATTACAGGTAAAACTTTTTTCGTTAGATGGAATTCAAATTTGTCAAAAAAAAATAAATCAAGGAAACACAGTAATCCCACTCAATAATTTATCGAGAGGGGTTTATTTGCTTATGATTCAAGGTAAATTGAATAAGCTGATAATTAAATAGAAACAGGAATACTTGCCATTTTTTTATGTTGGCTTTTAGGGAATTCCTATTTTTTTTCGTCATAGTTTATATTGCTTTACAGAGTAAAATTGAAAAAAACGTAAATATGAAGTTTAAAAAAAGTTGCTTGTCTTTCATTTTGTTTTTAAGTAGTTGTTTGGTTTTGCAAGCAGGCAATTACGAGTCTGATTTTCAAGCAAGATCCCAAATAATTATAGATTATTTAGCCGATAATTATTATGCAACACCTTCGGGATGGTTCGATTGTAACAATCCTTCCGATTACGGGAAATACAATTGGCAAGTAGTTGTAGCCTGTTTTCATAAATATGGTGTGAATAATACGAAAGGGAATACTTTTCTACCGCATTTCGATACACCAAATTGTTTGCAAAATCGATTCCATTTCAATTTAGTAGGCGAAACATTTATTTTTACAAAATACTGGGGTGCTCCATCTGTAAAATCCACTGTGAAAGATTATTTAACTGCTGCTTGGAATAGAAAAGACAGTTACAATTTATTAACTTCAGAAGGTACTGAGAATCATCTTAATATGACCCGTACTTCCGCATATCTTTATGCTCAAATAGCTCGTGATAGTTTTCCGACTTTTTTCCCGAATGCTCAATCACGTATGGATAGTGCCAAAACATGGATTAAAAATTGGTCAAAAGGTATTTATGCATCCGGCACAGGAGAATGGAATTCTAGCACTTACATTCCATACAGTTTAATCGGTTGGTTATCGCTTTATGATGGTGCTAAAGATGTTGAAGTTAAAAATGCAGCCAGAGCCGTTCTTGATTATTATGCCTGTGAACTTGCTTTGCATTATACGCAGGGAATTACTGGCGGCTACGAATCTCGTAATGGTTCTGGATATGAAAGTATTGTTACCCAGAGCGACTATCTATCGTGGTTGTGGTTTGGTAATAGCCCAAAACTAATCACATTTACTGCCAATTCTCAAAGTGAAGCTGCATCACAAATAATTTATGCAGCTGCTTCTACTTATCGTCCGCCCATTGCTGCAATAAAACTTGCTAACAAACAGCTCGCGAAAGATGTAATGTACTACAATAGTAAAGGTGAGTATCTCATGAACAATCCCGGAGCAATAAAACAAACATTCTACATTGGCAAAAGCTACACCTTGGGAGCGGCATATATACCTTATGGAGGATTTGTAGGTGGCGACACTCAAATTCAAGCCTGGAAATTTGTTGGACAAGTAACGCCAAACGAAACAACGACAGCGAAAACGGCCAATGTAATTGTAGGTTATGGTTCGAAAGAATGGAATAAAGCACGAAACCGAATGCCTTGGGATCAACTTGTACACCATAAAAATGTGTTGATACAATTGACAAAAGTGCCGGCAAATTACACGGCGCTAACAAATCTGGTTATTTCAACGATTGACCAATGGAAAACCAGTTGGGCAATAGATTTTGCGAAGCGTTTTCCTGGCGATAGTAAACCCAGTCCGGTAAATTACTCAATGGCCGATGTCCTAAATGCCAATATGTCATATATGGCAGTTTGGAAAAAAAATAGCACAGTAACCACAGTAACAAATGGTAACATTGTTTTCTATGAAATGGATATGAATTATGCTGCCATTCGATCAATTGCACAAGCAACACCAACTACAAGTACTTCTACCGACAATTATGGTTTAAAAGATGCAGCCGCTTCAGGTTTATGTGGATTAATCTTAGAAGTAGCTTCCAAGCAAGAATATAGTAGCTTTTCTGCTTTTCAAACAGCAATTTTAACTAATTCATTCTTAAATAAAACAAACATCTCGACCGATAGAATAGATTATACCAGCGCTTTGGGTGATGTTATTTCTGTTCAATACAATTCGTATGGAACATTTACTGAGCCGATTTACGATTGGGGTTATGGTCCCGTTACACCTCAATTGTCGCAAACAAGTCCACCATTTATTCAACCAACATGGCCTACAGGCGAAGGTTGTGGAAGATTAGCAACTTGGACAGTTAATGGAAAACTGCTCGATTTGACAACTAAAACCTGGGCTGTTTTTGAAGGACCTTATTTTTCGTTAAAAAACTCCATATTGAAAATAAGCGATGGTTCAGCAGATAGTTTAACGGTTGATTATTCAGGATTACAACCTATATTTAAAGTTGGAACTTATACAAATATTGAAAATCTCAATACCGGAATAGGAAC